>NZ_JALKIF010000008.1 GCF_023227715.1 Methanobacterium alcaliphilum | reverse complement strand
TCGTAAAATACTCAATGATGAACATTACGGCCTTGACAAAGTAAAAGATAGAATCATTCAACACCTAACAGTAATGAAACTCAAGCAAAATAAACAAGGATCCATACTATTATTAGTTGGACCTCCAGGAACTGGTAAAACCAGTTTAGGGCGAAGTATTGCCGAAGCATTAGAGCGAAAATACGTTAGAATTAGTTTAGGTGGTGTGAAAGATGAATCAGAAATTAGGGGTCACAGGAGAACATACTTAGGAGCCCTTCCTGGAAGAATTATCCAGGGGATGAAACGTGCTGGCGAGAAAAACCCCGTTTTCATCTTAGATGAAGTAGATAAATTAATGGCTTCCTACAGTGGAGATCCTGCCAGTGCACTACTGGAAGTCTTAGACCCTGAACAGAACAACACATTCTCTGATCACTACCTTGAAGTACCATATGATTTATCTGATGTTTTCTTCATTGCAACTGCCAATTCACTTCGTGATATTCCAGGACCTTTAAGGGACCGTATGGAAATAATTGAAATTGGAAGTTACACTAGCCATGAAAAGTTCCATATCGGTAAAAATCACCTAATTGACTTAGTACTGGAAGACAATGGATTAAATGAAACACAGCTTCAAATCGAAGACGATGCTCTTAAGACAATCATCGAAAAATACACTCGAGAAGCAGGTGTAAGAGGACTTAAACGCCAGTTAGCTACTGTTGCCAGAGTAACATCTGAGAAAGTTGTTTTGGACAAAGTAGATTTACCTTATGTGGTCAAAGAAGGCATGTTATATGATATTTTAGGTCATGAACTTACTCAGGTTCACCTTGCAGAGAAAGAAAACCCGCCGGGTGTAGTCACTGGGCTGGCCTGGACTCCTGTAGGTGGAGATATACTCTTCATTGAAGGAGCATTCATGCCAGGGACGGGTAAATTATTGCTCACGGGACAACTTGGTGATGTGATGAAAGAATCTGCTAAGATTTCTCAAAGTTTAATCCGATCCAGATTGGCATTCAATTTAAAGAATGTTGAATTTGATAAACAGGACTTACATATTCATGTACCATCTGGTGCTATTCCTAAAGATGGCCCATCTGCAGGTGTTGCACTCTTAAGCACCATTGCTTCACTGGTGACTGGCCAGGCAGTTGATTCAAAACTAGCTATGACTGGTGAAATATCTCTAAGGGGGGCAGTACTTCCGGTTGGAGGTATTAAAGAGAAAATGTTAGCAGCCCATCGTGCAGGAATAGAAAGAGTGATTTTACCTAAAGAAAATCTCAAAGACCTTGATGATGTTCCAGATGATGTTAAAGAAGATATAAAGTTCATACCAGTTGAAACTGTAGAAGATGTAATAAATGAGACCATAGGCATTGAACTTCCAAAACCCCTATTAATGGATATGGACTCTAACTCTTTAACTGGCGGAGCTGGAGTCTAAAATCAATTTATAAATTCCCTTCTATCTTTTGTACCCCTCCATAGAAGGGAATTATTTTTTTTCATTATTAAATGAAATCAATTTTCTTTTAAATAATCGCTGGTTTTAAATTATATTTGAATAAGTAAAGAATTACAATTGAAAAATATGATTATTTATTAGTTTTTATAATTTAAAATTCTTATTAAATCGACTTATTTTCTAATAGACTTTTCTAAACAGTATCTATTTTGAAAAAGATTTATAATTAATAAAAATAATATTCTTTTAACTAAGAACAAACAATGTGTTGAATCATGTACCTTGAAGATTTAAAAAAAGAGTTCAAAGATACTTTAAAATCTCTCTCACCAGCCATTGTGTTAATCCTTATTTTTCAAATATTTTTTATTAAAATGCCTTTGAGTGAATTTATAACCATAGTCAGCGGATTATTATTCACTATTTTAGGATTTACCTTCTTTATAGAAGGTGCAAAAAAAGGATTATTACCATTAGGAGAAAGTTTAGGTTCTTCTTTTATTGAAAAAAAAGCATTCTTCATGATATTATTATTTGCTTTTTTACTGGGGCTGACTTTGACTATTGCTGAACCTGATGTTAGACTGGTTGCTTTCCAAATCACCCAGATAACCACGCTAAACATTACTCAACTTGAGTTAATATTCGTTACATCTGTGGGATTAGCTGTATTCACATTTTTAGCGGTTTTAAGGAGCATGTTGGATTTTCCGATTCAATATATTCTCGTTCCAGGATATGGTACTGCTATTATTCTCTCTTTTTTTGTGAGAAATGAATTTATATCCAAAGCATTTGATTTAGGTGCAGTAACAACAGGACCTATGACCGTACCCTTTTTGATAGCATTGGGTGTTGGTATTGTTTCGGTTCTGGGTGGAAGAGATAGAATGGAGTCAGGGTTTGGTATTATGGCTATTGGCTCAATTGGCCCTATACTGGCCATATTAATATGGGGCTTGATTAGGGGAGGCATTTGATGATAATAATGAGTGCCGCTGAAGCTTTTTTAGAAGTTATAGAAGCCATAGCTCCAGTTTTAATACTATTTTTCATATTCCAGGTTTTAATATTGAAAAAAGTTCCTAAAAATATAGGGGATTTAATTTCAGGCATTTTCATGACTATTATCGGCTTTTTCTTTTTCTTTTTCGGGGCAAAAATTAGTTTAATACCTATGGGAAATCACATAGGGACTTTTCTATCTTCATTAGATTATTTTTGGGTTATTATATTCTCATTTATTGTCGGGGTGTTTGCCATACTGGCTGAACCTGCAGTTAATGTATTTGTATATGAAGTAGAGAAAGTATCGTCTGGTTATATTAAAAGCAATCTCATGATTTTGAGCATCGCCCTGGGGGTAGGATTAGCACTTTTGTTTTCAGTTTTAAGAATTTATCTAAATTTACCCCTCAGCCTGATTATAATACCGGGTTATTTATTAATAATTATTCTTGTCTTGATAAGCCCAAAAGATTTCATTCCCATTGCCTTTGATTCGGGGGCTGTGGCTACTGGTCCGGTAGTTGTAACTTTTGTCTTACCAATTATGACCAGCCTGGCCATGGGGTTAAATGATGATAATTTTGGGTTTTTAGGATTGGGTACAGTGGGTCTTGTGGCCATGTTTCCCATAATAATCATGCTTTTTTTAGGCATTCTAATCAAAAGGAGTGAAACAAAATGATGGAAAATACTTGTTCTGGGTTTAAATTGATATACGTTATTGTGGAAGCAGGGCGTGGAAGTTTTATCATGAGTGCTGCTCGTGAAGCAGGTGCAGAAGGTGGAACCACTTATTATGCTAGAGGAACCAGTATACATGAACATGGTAAATTTTTAGGTGTTCCTATTGAACCTGAAAAAGAAGTAGTAATGATCATAATTAAAGATTCGCTGGTAAATCAAGTATTTGAATCTGTAGTAACCAAAGGAGAATTGGAAGAACCGGGAAAAGGTGTAGCATTTATACTGGATATATCCAGAGTGGCGGGCATCTGCCATTTATTAGATGAATAATTATCTAAACATTTAATAAATTAAAAAAAGGTTTTAAAGTGATATTATTGCCCTGATTTTTTTTAGAGGGCAAATTAAAACCACGTAAAACTCAATAAAAAAATAACTATTAAAAATAAAAACTGGAAACTACTATATTTCTCTTTAAAGTTTTCATTATCAAACAATCCTCAATATATGTATAATTATATAATATTAAATTAAATAAATAATATTCATGAATTCAAATAAATCAGAATCCCATAATCCTGTGCAGATTTCTGAAAAACGGAATTTGTATTTATTTTTCATAATAACCTTTCTTTTTTCCTGGTTTTTCTGGATACCTCCTATTTTAATTACTCATGGAATATCCTTTCCCTCACTTTTAGCTGACTTTTTCATGGGTCCTTTTAATTTAGGGGCCTGGGGTCCATTTGTAGCAGCATTTTTACTAACCTACTTCAATAATGGCAAAGAGGGTGTTTTTGGATTATTAAAAAGAGGGGTTGATTATAAATTTCATAAATTATGGTTAATACCTATATTACTATTAATGCCTTTTATTACTGGGGTTTCACTAATTATATCCTCATTTCTGGGAGATCCCCTGCCGGGGTTGAGTATTTTTTATGAACCATGGCTTATTGGCTTCTGGTTCTTTTACCTCTTACTTTTAGGAGGTCCCCTGCAGGAAGAATTTGGATGGCGAGGATATGCTCTGGATAGGCTTCAAAAAAACCGCAGTGCACTAACTTCAAGTATCATTTTAGGAGTGATCTGGGCGGTGTGGCACTTCCCGCTCAATTTTGCTGCTGGTGCTGCCGGACCTCAGTACGGTATGGCCATTTCTTTATTCATAGGGGCTCTTATAACCATGAGTTTGATTTCCATATTATTTACCTGGATATACAATAATACGGGGAGGAGTATCTTAGCTGCTTTACTATTCCACACTTCCTTGAATTTATCCACATTTATCCTGTTCCCTGTTTTTGAAGTTCAAAGTGCCTTACTCTTTTATATTATATTGATTTTGGCCACTGCAGTGTTGGTTCTTATAATATGGGGTAGAAAAACTTTGATGAAGGATAAAAAATTTATGGTAAGTGAATAATTTCCTAAATCTTAAAAAAATGGGCTAATTGGGGTGGAGCCCTTATTTTTTATAATTATAATTTTAAGATTTTTAGTAATATTTTTTTCTTTATATTTTAATAAAAATAGGGGGTAAAAATGATTCGTAGAACTTATTTAAATTTGAATGATTTCTAGTTCTCATTAATGGAACTTAAGATTTTATGGAAATTATAAAAAATAGCGTCGAAAATATATAAATTTTCAAAAATTAAGAAATTACTGTATTTAAACTGGCCACCCTATATGTAATGCACAATACTAGTCTATTTTAAAGAATTTTATTTGGTCAAAAAACAGCTTTGGAAATGAACCTGCGTAACTTCGTTTAAGTCTTCAATACTTTATGATTAAAGAATAATAATTCATCATCAGGTATTTTCAGTTTAATTATTTTCATGTTAAGTATGCTAATTTTAAGTTTCTTAAGTTTTCCAATGAAACATTCTTTTTTGGGGTCAAAACAATGATTAAACATTTTCTTCCATAATACTTTGTGAATATGTTCATAAATTCAGGTTTTCTATAAAGATAAGTTATATATCCGAATATGAATCATGAGATAATTTTATAATTTCTTGTCAGTTAGGCTGATTTTATCTTAATAAAGTATTCAAAGATTTTTATCAATTTTTGGCATTTTCTGATTTCTAATTCTATATAACTTCAATAAAATAATCATAATAACCTAAAAATAATCATGGCTGCAAAGTTGTTAATAGTAACATTCTAAACTCTGATTAAAATGACTTTCATTAAAACTATGGTTTATTCTCATTCAATGTTGAAAAATATAAAGAATCTAAAGGAAAATTAGAATTATAATTTATTTTTTGTAAATCTCAATTAAATATGCCCTTAATTGGGGAATCACATCTTTAATAGTTCGCCAAACTCTCATATTTGATTCCAAAGTAAAAATGAATAAGTTTATCTCGCATTCCAGCCATTGATCTCATGAAATGTCAGGATATCCTTTTTTAATGTCTTCTGGTAGGTTTTGAGTGGCTTCTCCGATAATCTCAAATGCTCGAAAATTGTAAATTTTCGGCCCCGCGAAAACTTGTTTTTGACGGTTTTCTGATAACTGCACTTGAAGTTTTATAGTCTTCTTGAATTCATGGAAGTCCATTTCACCATAAATAGTTCAATAAAATCCATAGCTTCTAAAATATCTTTTAGATAAAGCATAGGATCCCTAATACTAGGATGGACTCCTTTATGATCTGTTTTTTTATTTCCTTGCGAACTGTGTCAATAGGGACCACATTAATCTTTATATGAATTTCATCTTCTAGAAACTGAAATAATCCTACCAGATCCACTAGATTAGCACTTTTGTTGAATTTTACTAAAACATCAAGATCACGATTTTGAAGTAAAGTTTCAATCCTTGTTTTATTGGAAAAGCTTCTTCAACCTAATAAATTATATATGAATTTTTAAGTATCTTACTCCTAACTGAATATACATATATAGTTATTAAACAATTCCCTGAGCCAGCATTGCCTTTGCAACTTTAATAAATCCTGCAATATTAGCTCCAACTACATAGTTACCTTCAAATCCATATTCTTTAGCCATTTTATCAATATTTCTATATATATCAACCATGGTTCTTTTTAATCGGGCATCAACCTCTTCAAATGACCAGTGCATATTTGAGCTTCTTTGTGCCATTTCCAGCACACTGGTTGTAACTCCTCCAGCATTAGCTGCTTTTCCTGGTAAGAAAATTAATCCGGATTTTAAGAATAATTTAGTAGCTTCAGGCGTTGATGGCTTATTTGCTCCTTCTGCGACATATTTTACTCCATTATTAATAAGTTTTATTGCTGATTCTTCATCTAACTCATTTTGGGTAGCACAGGGAAGGGCTATATCACATTTTATATTCCAAAGGCCTTTACTTCCTTCTTTATAGAGGGTATCAGGAAAATCATTTAAGTATTCATAGATACATTTTCTTTTTTCTTCTTTGATATCTTTTACAAAGGGAATAGATATTCCATTTTCGTCATAAATGTAACCTTTTGAGTCAGACATAGCAATAACTGTTGCTCCAAGTTGTATAGCCTTTTCAGCTGCATATATGGCCACATTCCCAGAACCAGAAACTATTATCTTTTTACCTTCCAAAATTTCTCCCCTTGCTTTTAAAGCTTCTTCCAATATATAAATAAGGCCATAGCCTGTGGCTTCTCTTCTTACAAGAGATCCACCATATTCTATTCCGCTTCCGGTTAATACACAGTTATGTCTATTTGTAATTTTATTATACTGCCCAAATAGGTATCCCACTTCTCTTAAACCCACACCAATATCTCCTGCTGGGACATCAATTTCAGGACCTATATAATTTTTAAGTTCAGTCATGAAACTCTGGCAGAATCTCATAACCTCAGCATCGGATCTTCCTTTTGGATTAAAATCACTTCCACCCTTTGCACCGCCTATTGACATGCCGGTAAGGCTGTTTTTTAAAATCTGTTCTAATGCTAATAATTTAAAAACCGATAAATTAACCGACTCATGAAAACGAAGCCCTCCCTTATAGGGGCCCAGTGCACTGTTAAACTGAACACGAAAACCTCGATTTACCTGAACTTTGCCATTATCATCAACCCAGGGTACTCTAAACATAATCACTCTTTCAGGTTCTAAAAATCTTTCTAAAATCTTTGCTTCCTGAAATTCAGGATGCCTTTCAAATACTACATTAAGACATCTTAAAATCTCAGTGGCAGTCTGTATGAACTCGGGTTCATACGGATTTTTTCTCTTCAGATCTTCTAATACATCATCTACGTATGTCATATTATCATCTTCTTATTTTAAAAATTATTAATTAAATATTCAGGGGGGCATGGAATTATCATATCTAATCAAAATCTTAATAAACCAAATATACTTGTTTGTGAAGATGCGGTTCTTCATAATTAGAAGTTAAGAATTACTAATATATTAGGCTGTCTATTTAGATAAAAAAACAGTGATAACATTACTGCTCCTGGCATTTCTGAGAGAAAAATAATAAGAGTAGCCCTACCCTGGGCCGCAATACTAAAATACATCAAATAATATGAAAAAGAAAAGGGGAATATTATCTTAAATGTTACAAAATGATTAGACTAACTAATTAGTTTAAATATTGATTCTAATAATAAATATTAATTTGTATATATAAGTAATTATATCATACTTAAAAAATGGTAAACATGAAATATAACCAAATGAACAGGTTATACCTAACTAAAGAAAAAAATTTTAATGGTCCATTCATCAGTTTTAGAAAATTCTAAATTTGATGAAATCTGAAGTTCAATTTCAAAGTGAAAAAGTTTATTTATCTTCGTTAAACCATTATATTACGAACATGGTCAAATTTCATGATATTTTCATTCAAAGTTGGGGTTTTAACTGATTGATTTAGGGCTTTAATTCAAATTTTATGATTATTTTTTTCATTAGTTTGAAATAGTATTAAAGCTACCCATTAAACCCTAAAAATACTTTGAAGCAGGTATTTATAAAAACATTTATCACATGATTTGATAAATTTAAAAGAAGATAATAAAAAAGAATATATTTTTCTCATTGTATTTTTTTATTGTATTTTTAAGGGGTTAATCATGAAATGCAAAAAGTGCGGCCATTCAAATGATGATAATCAGAAGGTTTGTGATGAGTGTGGAGCTGTATTATATCCAACTATTGAAATTCGATGGCAGGGTATTTTTGCAGGTGTTTTTGCTGGTTTAATCTTTATATTCATTGCTTATTTGCTTTATGGAGTACATGATTGGTTTTATATGGGCATAATATTTTCATCTTCAATGACTGGTGTGTTTGCCACAATTTTTTCTAAAAGAGAGAATGTTCCAACGTTGGAAGATGATTTCAACCTGATTTTACATAGTTTTTTAGCAGGATCGATTTTTTTTATCGTGATTTTTCCTTTAATGTCCACTAATCCTATTATATTATTATATGCTCCAGGTTTTGGAATGTTAGCAATCATAGGGGCTATGTTAGGCTATTTCATTAATATTTCACGTGAAAGAGATTTCAAATGGAAATTTTCTGCAACAGTTGTCAGTTTTTTATTAGCTGTTCTGGTAATTTATATAGTATTTTTCAGCCATCTAAATGATGAACAAACATATGATCGGTTAGGTTCCTATAGTTTAGGTTATTTATATACAGCCAATGCAATAAATGCAAATATTAGTAATTTAACAAATAACAAGTCAATTTATGATATTACAAATAAAAAAATTCTAAAAAACATTACTTTACAATATCAAGAAATGAAAAACAATGCAAATAAATCATTAGAAAATAGTCAGAATCTAACAAATTATTCATCTAACTCAATAGAAACAGAATATGCATTGGCATTAAAAAAATATTCTGAAATTAACTTAAGATATTATACTGAAATGGAAATTGCAGCTAATTTAACATTACAATACAATATATCTGCTGCGAAAAAACATTACATGAGTGCACAAAAATTGCAACCTCAAATAAAATCACAAAATGAGACTTTAACTTCAATACAAAATAAAGATTCAACATTCAAGGCAAAAATGCAAGAAATAAACTTTCAAGCTTACTTAATAAGCATCAATTAAAGATTAATATTTATTATTTTTTTCATTCCTTCAAGTATAAAGTACTTTTTTGGTAAATTAACCAAAGCAGAAATGACAGATTAAAAAACAAACTAAATAGAACTGCTACGAGATATGGTAGCTACCATTATACTTAAATATCAACTCAAATGATTTCTTCAGAACTGAATTGTTAATAAAATGAGTTTTTCATTGAATTGCTTTTTTTAGAAGTGTTACTATCTTTTCCTCTTCAACAGCAGTCAATTCTTTTAGTGCAAATGCAACAGGCCACATATTGCCTTTGTCTAGATTGGCTTGGTCATCAAAGCCTAAAGTAGAATATCTAGTATTAAATTTCTTCCCACTTTGGAAAAAACAAATCACTTTACCGTCCTTGGTATAGGCAGGCATTCCATACCATAGCCTTGGAGTGAGAATGGGTGCATTAGATTTTATGATATCATGGAGACGTTTGGCCATAGCCCGGTCGGGTTCCATCATTTCTTCTATTTTGGCAAGTACAGTAATTTCTCCATCTGCATTTTTAGATCTTGAAATGGTCTTTTTTTGATTAGGAGTTCTTTTTTTCATAACTTACTTTGATTATTATTTATATTGCTCAATATTGATAAATTTAATGAGGTCCTATATTGATTTTATCAAAGAAATAAAATTCATATTTTTGTTAAATTCTTTTTTAGATTAATAATAACAAGAATAAAATGTAAAAATAGTAAAATATGAAGTAACCCTTTGTTTTTCTACAATAATAATTTAGCTTGTCTATTGAATGTTTTGGTAGGCTGATACAAAAATCCAATTGATTATTAATTATGCAAGCTAATTCTTTTGATAGGTTTGAGGAAAGGATATGACGTTTTTTATTTTTTGAACTATTCAAAGGGTTCCTTCATTGATTTCATATAATTTTAAAAGGATGGATGTTATTTATTCAAGCGCTTCAAATGCAATATCAATTAAATCTCTTAGCCCTGCACTGACATTATTTAACTGTTTATCTGCGGCGTAATCTTTAATTTTCCGTATTTGATCTTCTCTTAAAGTATAATTACGTGGTACCAGGCGAGGTTTTTGTCTCCGTTGGTATTCATCAATTACCCCATAGATTAGTTGAAGCAATAAAGTAATTTTTTTGATTTCATAAGGGTCAAAAGCATTTTCAAACTCTTTTTCAAGTTTATCTCGGTCTTCTTCTAATCTTTTGCAGCTTTGAGAAGTGAATGAATTTGTTTCAAGTAGTTCTCTTAAAACATTGTTAAGATCTTCTTGTGTATACTCTATGATGGCTTTTAATTGGTCGTCTTGAATATCACTCATAACAAATCCCCTTCTACACTATACTATAGTGTATACTTAACATATAAAGTTTTCTATTATTTAATAATATTAAATGAAAAAGTCATCAATAAAATTATAATTATTTAATATTTATTCAATGAAAAAATTTAATTAAGCCTAAAATAAACTAATTTATTTAAGTGACACTATTTGATTATAACAATTTGAAAATAACCTTAAAAATTGAAATGTAATATTAAAATTAAATTCGGATACATACTATGAAATATATGGAAAAACTACTTTGGTGGTTAATCACTGGAAAAAGAGGAGGAATAAACCGGGCCAAAATAATAAAAAAACTCCACGAAAGACCATATAATGCTTATCAATTATCAAAAGAGCTGGAATTAGATTATAAAACTATAAGGCACCATATACAAATTTTAAAAGAAAATAATGTAATTAAGTCAACCGGAGATTCTTATAGTAAATTATATTTCTTAACCGAAGAAGTAGAAAAAAATTACGATATATTTAAAGAAATTTGGGAAAAATTTGTTGAAAAATAATATATTCATAGGGGTAAAAAAATGATTTTATTAGGATTAGGCTTGCTAAACACAATATTACTGTCTTCGGGGATTATAATTGGAATAGGTAATATTTGTTTACTTTCAGGACTCATCTATTTTTACTGGAAGAGTTATAAAGAATTGGAATCAAAATTTACGGTAGGGCTACTATACTTCACCTCTATTTTATTAGTACAGAATATACTGGCTATAATTGCTCTAGCTATATTCCAAGTTTTACTCGCATTAGATCACCAAAAAGAGAGCATGGTGCTTTATTCTGTTTTACTGGGTGTGAATATAACTCAGTTCATAGCATTGACTATATTATTTAAGATAACTTGGGAATAATTTTTTTTAAATTCTATTATAAACCTATTTGCATCCAGATCATAGTTAAAAAATGGCAAACTATAGATTTGGGTGTAATTCTGGAAAAAATATTTTTATATTAATTATTAATTTTTTATTAGTGAATAATTTTTCAAATACTGTTTAAAATTTTTTAAGCTGGATTTCTGACATTTTAAAATTTTGAATATTCGCTTTACTAAAATTAATATTAATAAAGTTCTGTATGGATTTTTTTTTAGACATGGAGGTTGGATTTTGGATAAAAAGAATGTTATAATATTATTACTATTCATTTCAATTGCAGGATTATCAATTTCTGCATTTGATTTATATAACTCATTTACACAGAGCGTTAAAATGGGAGGAGACCATAATATTCTTCTTTTATGTGTAGATACTACAGAAAACCAGGGTACTGAAGGAATGGGATCTGTTGATATGGCTTATGCTATTTATATCAAAGATGGGAATGTAGAGAATATGACACCAATTTATCCTGGAGGTCTTAGAAGCCCAACATACACAGAACCATCTAACTTAGGGTCTGGAATGCTTTTACTTCATGATTCTTTATATGGTGTAAATACTACTTTTGGGGCTGAAAGAGCCCAGGAAATAGTAGAATATAATAACGGAATAACTACGGACGCTGTCGTTATGATAAATCCTACTGCAGTTGACGCTATTCTTCAGCAAATTGGTTCTATAAATGTAAATGGCACTGAAATTAGTGTTGATGACTCAATTGGTTACATAAGGAATATGACTGAAAAGGAAGATAGTACTGAAAATAGAGGTAATGCTACATCAGACTTGATGAAGCCTATCTTTGAGGCAGCTGAAAGTAACCCTTTAAATTATCTGAATATAGCTAAAGTTGCCTTGGATCAATACAATCAGGGTAATATTAGAGTTGTACCCGCTAATTTAGTTAAACAATTTGCATTATCAATGGGTCTGAGTTCAATATTGGGAGGTTAAACCTCCTTATAACTATTTTTTATACTATTTTTATCTTCATTATAATAATAGTGGAGATTGGGGTGTAACTGGGGAATAACTATTTTTATATTATTTTCTAATCTTAATTATAATGAAATATTTTTAAATCCGTTTTAATAATTTAACTAAAATTTCAAGCTGTTTGACTAAATATTATTGATTATTCACAATTAACACATACAATACAATTTTTGATATAAGGAGGCATATTTTGGATAAAAAGAATTTAATAATATTATTATTATTTATATCCATCGCAGGTCTATCATTTTCGGCATGGGATTTATATAATGGATCTGCACTGGATTTATGGGATGTATCTAATAATGAAAGAGTTAATATACTACTTTTAGGTGCAGATGCCCGAACTTCAGACCATAATGGATACACGGATTCCATCACCATTTTATCCATCGATAAAAAAACTAAACAAACTTATATTCTATCTATTCCTCGGGATACCATGGCGCAAGTACCCGGAAGAGGATGGGTAAAAATTAATAGTGCTTATGCTTATGGTGACATAAACACCACAAAAACTGCTGTGGAGAATTTATTGAATGTGAGGATTGATTATTACGCTCTGGTGGACTTCAACAGTTTTAAACAAGTGGTAGATACTTTAGGAGGAATCAACATGTATGTGGATCCTCATATTTCAGCCGTTCGGCCAAAACTAAATGGAAAAACAGGTATGTGTAAGGTAACTGGTAGTGAAGCTTTGATTCTTGTTCGTTTCAGACAGGATTCGGAGTCAGAAGGTGGACGGATGAAAAGACATCGAGAAGCGATAAAAGCAATTATTGATGAAATTCTAGAACCCTCTAATATACTTAAACTTCCAACGGTTTTAACACAGTTAAGAGAAAATGTAAAAACAGATATCCCTGCATTGGAGACAACTGTAATTGAAAAGCTACTTAATGGTTTTGATTTGGAAAATGCTAAAATAGAAGTGGTTCCTGGAAATTATACTTATATAAATGGAGAAAATTCCATGATTCCGGATATGAATAAGACTGAAGCGGTAATTGTTGAGTTAGGTTTAAGAAAGTGATTTAAACATCCTCCAAACGAGGATGAATACTATTTTTCTTAATCAGTTTATCAGAATAAAAAAAATATAATTTTATAAATATTTTTTAATGGATATTGGGTCCATCTTCAAACATACTTTTTCCATTCTGCCAATAAACAGCCCAAGGAGATTGCCAAGTTCCGGAATAGTGGACATAATCACTTCTACCATTTTGTTTTGGATTTAGATATAAATAGGCTCTAAAATTATTTTTAGTATAAGTTCCTATGATGTATTTTTGAGTAATCCAATGAGGTTGAGGATTCCAATTAGCATCTACAAAATATGGATCATAGAAATGACAGTAGGCTAGTATATCCTTGGAGTTAATTAAGAATGTAATCCATGTGAGTTTACGATAATTACTAAAATATTTGCTTCCAGAGTCTATTTTCTTATAGAATACCTCAGTTTTTTGGGCAGTATAATGGATATTATTTTTTTCCCTACTTTCGGGTATTTTATTGCCACCATCGGCTTTAGCTACAACATAATAAGTCACTGGTTTAAATTCCCATGGTGGATGAACCTGAGAGGGTTTATACCTCAAAGTATCTGGAACATTGAACACTGCTTTTTTAGTAACAGATTGTCCTGGTTTAAGTTTTGGGAAGTATTTTTTCCCCAGATATTTTTTATATCCGGTCATGCTTTTTTTAGGCACTAAATAATAGTATACATAGTGGCCTTTGTTAACAGATTTTTTGCCTTTATTTTTAACCGTTGTTTTAATCACTATTTTAGTATTTTTAGCAATATATTTAGAAGCTGTGAGTTTAGTTACTACCAAGTCTTTTCCTGGTGAATATGCTGCTGTGCTTTTTTCTTTAACTGTAATATTTGCGGCTGAGACCGCTCCACATAAAAACACCGCCAAAACAAGTACTACTATTAAAAAATATTTCTTTTTTGCAAAATAAATCATCTAAAAAATCCCCCTTACTATTTTTCTATTTTTAATAATCTAAATAATTTTTTAATATTTGTATCAACTTATTCAGTAACAGTAAAACTTATTGGAATATTAAATCATATCATTAGCAATCTTTGGAGGTGAACTATTGAAAAAGTATATTCTTGGAATTTTAGTAATTTTTTTGCTAGCCATGACAGTTTCTGCTAGTTCTGCAGCGAATATACCCATAGATAAAATTGGGAAAAAAGTACATAAAAATCAGGTCTTCACTATTGTTGTGAAAAGTAATCCTACAACTGGATACACATGGAATGCTACCTGGAATAAAAAATATGTGAAATTGATTAGTATGAAATATGTTCCAGATAAACCAATTCTAGCTGGTTCTGGGGGTAAACAGATATTTAAATTTAAGGCTCTTAAAAAAGGTAAAACAAAAATTAAGTTATCTTATGCCAGATCATGGGAAGTTAATCCTATTAAGATTAAGATATATTCTGTAAAAATAACCAAAAAATAAATATTTGAAAAAAGATGTAACCCTATAGAAACCATAAATAAATAGTTTAATGGTTTCTAAAATTCTTTTTAAATTATACAATTTCCCCATTCATAGAAATAGTATAATCTTTAATTATGATATTCTTTTGAGCTTGTTCTAAAGCCCTTTTCACAATAACCTCTATTCCACCACAACAAGGAACTTCCATATGGACAATAGTAATGGAGTTAATATTCTGTTTTTCAAATATAGATGCCAATTTATCAATATATTCTTCTATAGTTTTATCCAGCTTAGGGCAGAATATAATTAAAACTTTATCTTTAAGGAATCTCTGATGAAAATTTGCATAGGCAAATGGTGCACAATCGGCTGCTAGAAGTAAATCTGCATTCTTTAGATAAGGTGCATTTGGATTTAGAAGTTGTAATTGTATGGGCCAATTTTTTAGTTCTGCACTTAATATAACTGATTCTTCACTTTTTCCAACCCGCTCTAACTCTTGAGTCATTGAACCCTGACAACCACAGGCCAGTGGTTTTTCTTCATAATCTGGAATTTCAATATTATTCTTATTCAAATAATCAATAGCTTCACTTAGAATTTTATCTTCGCCATGCTCTTGAAGATGTTGCAAGTGGGCTTTTATAACATTAGGGCCTGCTTTTACAATATTTTTCATGACTTTAGACTCATCATAAGGTTCTGCTTCTCGTTTTTCAACTTGTATTGCTCCTTGAGGACAGGTCCCAATACAAGCGCCTAAACCATCACAAAAAAGATCGCTGATAAGTCTAGCTTTACCATCAATTACTTGTAATGCGCCTTCTGGACATCCAGTAATGCACTCTCCACAACCAGTACATTTATCCTCATCAATTTTGATTATATCTCTTTTCATTTTATTACCCCTATGATTAAATTGAATTGAGCAGTATCGTACAATTATATTTTGTGTTGAACTGGAATAAATATTAGTTTGATTGTTTATTTTTTGGATGATGAATCGGTTAATCCAAGATATTTGCTAAATAGATTAATGGTTGAGCCTTGTATCAATGCAGAGGTTATTGTTATAAAGAAAACAATATTAAAAATCATATCTGCTCCATTAATTCCAGATACAATAGGATATGTTGCAAAAATAATAGGTACAGCTCCTTTAATACCAACCCATGAAATGAAAACTTTGTCTTTCAATTCGACTTTGAATGGCCAGAGACATAAAAAAACAGCCAGAGGCCGTGCAATTAAGATTAAGAAAATTGATATTAATATTCCAATTCCCATAATTGGAATAATCTGTGAAGGAAAGACCAGAAGTCCCAGGGTTAAAAACATGATTATTTGCATTAATAAAGCGATTCCATCAAAAAATTGTGTTTGAATCTTTTTATTAACAAAATAACTATTTCCCATTATTAAAGCAGCAATATAAACACTTAAAAACCCATTACCTCCTACTAAGTGAGAAACTGCAAATGCTAAAAATGCTAAAGAGATTGTTAAAACAGGATAAAGTCCAGGTATATGTAAATCTATTTTATTGATTAATTTAACAGATCCTTTTCCAAATATAACTCCAATTAAGATTCCTAATCCAATAGATTGGATTAATAAAAATATCATTGAAGCAATAGATGTTGTAGGGTTTAATATTAGAAATATTAAAGTTGTTGTTATGAAATAAGCCATGGGATCGTTTGTCCCACTTTCAAATTCAAGGGTAGGTTCTATGTTGTTCTTTAATTTTTGTTTTTGAGAGCGGAATATGGAAAAAACTGCTGCTGCGTCAGTTGAAGAAATAATTGAACCTATTAAAAAGGATTCTATAAGTGGAAAATTTGTTATCCAATTTATAAAAAGCCCCACGGTGATTGTAGTGATTAAAATACCTGCTGTGGAAAGTAATATTCCTCTACCTAAAACAGGTTTAACATCACCCCATTTTGTATCCAACCCTCCTGAGAAAAGGATAATTACCAGGGCAATAATTCCTATAAATTGAGTGATATGGGGATTATCAAAGTAAATACCACCTATTCCTTCTGAACCAGCTAACATTCCTATTAGTAAAAAAAATAGTAATGAAGGAACTCCTAATCGATGAGAAGTTTTGCTAACTAGTATACTTATAAATAGTAATAATGATCCAATTAAAATGAATTGTTCTGCAATCATTGTTTTATTATTTTGTTTAATGGTATAAGTTATTTTTGATTATTTTGATTATTATTTTGATTATTTATTATGATTTTGTATATTTAAATCCATTATTTTATACAAAAGAATAAATATATATTTGTTATTTAGTCAATACAAATAATAAAAAACTAAAAAAAAGAAGTAGATTAATTTCTAAAATAATCCACTGTCTTTCAATTTTTGTTCAGTCCATTGTGCTCTTTTATCCATTTTTTCCTTGATTAGTAGTGTTAAACCAAAAGCTACTACAGGGAATACAGTTAGTAAAGCAATATTAAACCAGTAAGTATTCCATAAGACACCTGCAATTACTTCTCTTAGAGCTCCCACAGCATAAGTCAATGGTAAATATGGGTGTATGCTCTGGAAAAATGGAGGTAAAATTTCTACAGGGAAAATTCCACCGGTTGCAGTAATCTGTAGAACTAGAATTATAATTGCTAATGCTTTACCTGCATTTCCAAAAGCGGAAGTCATTGAATACACAATAATCATGGCACATAAGCTGATATACAATGTAGTAACTGCAAATAATATAGCTGAAGTTATCTGCACATGTAGCAATAATGAGCCTACAATGACAAATAGTGCTTGAAATGCACTAATTATTAAAAATAATCCCATTCGACCCAAATAGACAGTTTCTGCACTATACTTTTTACCATTTTTTATTCTCATTGTAATCATGGCCACAGAGATAATGCACCCTATCCACAATGAAATGGGTATGTAAAATGGTGCAAGAGCTGATCCATAGGTATCTATCTCATAGATATGTTTCTTTTCAAGTTCAACAGGACTTTCAAAGTAATTTTTAACATCGCCTTGATCTGTATTTGTAAATGCGATTAATTTATCTAAATCATCTTCACTGATGGAATTAAGTTTAACTGTAGCAATAGGTATTTCTTTTTTAAATAATGGCCACTTAGAATTAACTAAACCTAACTTGGACGTTGCATTGCTGATTTTATTGCTGATATTCGATTTATTTTTTACCAGAGTATTTACTCCGTCATCCATCCCATCTATTAATGTTTTAAGTTGAGATAATCTACCTTGAGGATTTTTTCCGGCTTTAATATCAGATTCTACTTTTTGTAAAACATCCAGAACTTTATTTGCTTTATTGATATTATCTTCAATTTGTGCAATAACTGGTTTTAATTGAGGGTCACCTGTTGATTTATATAAACTGGTTAAAATTGCATCAACATATTTAAGCCCAGTTATAGTGGTGTTAACCTTTAGTTCCATGTTTTGAACTGTTGTTAAAGCTTTTTGGGGATTTGAATCTATTTGATTGTATAATGTATCGTATTTTTCTCGAACATAATTGGAGTAAGTTTGTATTTCAGGCAATGCTGCACTTATTTTTGGCCATATCTGATTTATCGTATTTAAATCAGAATTTGCCTCGCCAATTGTGGAATCGATTGAATCAATTTTCCCATTCAATTCATTCATAAATGCTTTGAGTTTTAAAAACTGTGCTTTATTTTGGCTAACTAGGCCACCTATATCTGAGAGCTTGCCAAAGATGATTCCATTAATAGTTTTAATGATTTCATTGTTGATTTTTGTTTGTATTGCATCTGCTCCAGCATTAGTAAGTCTCGGTGCTACTGGATTTAATTTATCATTGGAGATGTATTCTATTTTGGCCTGTTCTGGTGTTGATGTTTTTATAGATAGTAATTGTTCACTAAAATTTGAGGGTATTATGATGGCTGCGTAATAATCTCCATTTTTAACGCCGTTTAGGGCTGTTTCTTTATTAACAAACTGCCAATCAAAGTTTTCATTATTTTTTAATTCTTCAATCAATGTATTTCCTACGTTATAAGTGTCTTCTGTGGTTGTATAACCAATGTCTCCATTTACTACTGCAACTTGAATATTGGATGTTCGGGCATAGGGATCCCATGTTGCTTGAATATTTAGTAGTGCATAAAGTGAAGGAATTAGTATAATCACTAAAATAACAAAAATTACTACTGGATTGTTTTTTATTGACCTCAAATCGTTTTTAAAAATTTCCTTAACGCCTTTTATCATTGCATTCATCCTTTTATAAGTTTAAACAACATTTTTTTAATGGTAGTTAAGTACATAACTACTGATGGGGGAATATATTAGTAATGATGATGTATATAAACTTTCCTAACGGTAGTTTTTTTTAAAACTACTAATTCTAATTTTGTCTGGATTTTTAAAAAATCAATTTTTATAATAAATTAAAAAAAAGGAGGGCTTAAAAAAAAATCAAATGATCATTTCAGATTACATCAGGAGTATGTTCCCATATTGCACTGAACAATATCTTCATTAATCCAATCATATATGGGTTTTTGGATGTAATTCCAGATTTAGTTTTTCCAGGATAAGGCGGGACATACATAAACTCTTCATTATCAATTAAAACAAATATGAATTTTGAGTACTGTTTTGGGGGTAAAGGTAAATCTAACAGGTATTTAGATAATATTCCAAAATCGGAAACATCTATTCCATAACCATTGTGCACTTTCAGATTATTTAGTTGATACTGATTGGAAAGGGTTAAATCTGTTCCAAACATCAAAAGTTCTATGCTCAAATCTTTGTTATCAACAAAAGAGAGATATTTTAAATATTCAGTTGGAAGAATAAGTTTCATTGAGGTTTCAGATTTTAATATTAATTCTTCTATACTATGTTCCACGTTATTTTCCCCAAAAAGAGTCCATATTATATCTGAAACTTCGGATTCTTTATTAATTTTTTCGAGGTTTTTCAGTTCTCTAAGAGCACTTTTTTCAGCATTTTCATGTATCTCAATAAGATGTCGGAGGGCAATCTTGGGAGGGATAGCTCTATAAATTGCTGGTTTTGAACTAACTCTCATTACCAGGCCTTTATCCATCAAACTTTTAAGACTCTGGTAAACGCTGGGTTTAGGAACATTTAAATATTCATAGATCTTTTTAACTTCAGCTCTTTCAAATAATACTAAAGTAGAATAAACTTTTGCTTCATATTCGGCAAGACCCATCGTCTTCAATGATTCAATTAAATCGTTTGATATTTCATTCATAAGAAAACCTACTTTGTAGTTTAAAACAAAACTAATGAAGATATACACTAAAATATAAATTTTCTCACTTAAATAAACGACAGCCAAAATCCATTGAAATAGGCAGGTTTAAGTTGATAGTTTAAGAAAAACTATTTAAAAGCACACCTCAAACTAAAAGGATTCAGATAGCAAACTTGATTTAAAAAATAATAGATAATTAATTTATATTAACTTTATGAACTTCCTTTTCTATTTTAGGCATATCAACAGTTAAAATACCGTCTTTAAAATCTGCTTTGGATTGTTCTGCGTTGATCATGGTGGGTAAAGTTAAAGATCTAATTATTTTTCCATGACTTCTCTCTTTTTGTAGGTATGTACTAGTTTCTTCTGCTATTTCATCTTCAAAAAGGGCTTTAATTTCAATACTATCCTCAGCTATTTCTAAATCAATGTCTTCTTTTTTAACACCAGGAAGATCAATTTTTATAACGATACTATATTCAGTTTCAAAAACATCAGTCAATGGTTTTTGAAGGGATCTTTTATAATCATTTATGGCTTTACCAAATTCTTCTGATTTGTCCTGAATACCAATAATTATATCATTGATTAACTTTTCTGCCTGGATCTTCGTTTTAGTAAAATCTTTAGAAGTATCTTCGGACTGATTTTCTGTTTTATAATTAGATTCAGTTTTTTCACTATCTACTCCCTGATTTATCTCTTCTTCAGCCGTTTTTTTCATATCTTCTTTTTTTTCTACCATTTTCAATAACTCCTAAAACCAATTAAACTTTTATACCACTTCAATAAATATTATACTAATTCTATAAAATTATATATTATATTTTAATACTTAATTAGTTATTTAAGCCACTTTTTTATACTAATATAAAAATAGTAAATATAATATATAAAAACACTTAAAGACTTATAATCTATGATATTAAACTTATTATTAATTCTAAAAAGGTAAGAAACATGAAAGTAAAGGAATGGTGTATGTATTGTGGGGAATGCGCTGGAGTTTGCCCCCGTAATTTAATCGAAGTAAGGGAACTCACACTGAATTTCAATGAAGATCAATGTAAAGAATGCAGCCTGTGTGTCCAGGTTTGCCCAGTAAACGCACTGGAAAATGAGGAATAGGGTGTAATAATGTTAATTGAAACTGATGTATTAGTTATAGGTGCTGGACCCGCTGGTTCTACAGCTGCAAAACACGCTGCTTTAGGAGGAGCAAAAGTACTCATCATGGATAAAAAATCAGAAATAGGAGCACCAAAAAGATGTGCAGAAGGAGTATCCAATGGGGGACTGGAATCATTAGGGATTGAACCAAGCCCTAGATGGATCACTAAAGAATTAGATGGCGTACGTTTAATAGCCCCTGATGGTACCAATGTATGGTTGACTTCGGATAAAGTTGACTTACCTGAAGCAGGATGTATCTTAGAGAGAAAAGTGTTCGACAAACACATGGCTATGGATGCAGCCAGAGCAGGTGCTAAAATTAAAATTAAAACTCTAGCAACTGGAATGGAACGTGTAGAAGATGGTTTTCTTGTTGACTGTGAATCAATGGACGAAAAATTCCAGATTAAAGCAAAACTAATTATTGCTGCAGATGGGCCTGAATCAAGAGTTGCTCGATGGGGTGGACTAAAAACTGCAGTAAAACCAAAAGATATGGAATCTGCAGCCCAATTTGAGATGGCGGGTGTGGAAATGGAAGATAACAACTGCATTGAATTCTACTTTGGCAGTGTTGCACCAGGCGGTTATGCATGGATATTCCCTAAAGGAGACGATATTGCAAATGTAGGATTAGGGGTTTTGACTACTAATACTGATAAAACTGCATATCAACATTTATTGGAATTCGTCAAAAACTGCCCAGCTACCCAAAATGCTCAACCAGTGGAATTAAATATTGGTGGGGATCCTGTTGGTGGAATGCCTAAAAAATTAGTCACTGATAATTTAATGGTTGTAGGAGACGCTGCGGGGCAGGTAAATCCTTTAACTGGTGGGGGAATAATCAGTGGAATGACTGGTGGTATGATTGCAGGTAAAGTTGCTGCTGAATCCATACAGGAAGGAGATTTTTCTGAGAAAAAACTTAAAAAGTATGAAAAAGATTGCAGGGCTGAAATTGGAGATTCTATAGACAAGTACCTTAAAGTTAAAGATTACATGATGACCTTAAATGATGATGAACTAAATTCTATAGCTGATGCTTTTAAAGACAGTGATTTTGAAAAAATCAGCACTGCAGAATTAGTTAAAAAGTTAGTTAAAGTATCTCCAAAAGCATTGTTGAAATTAGGAAAATTATTCTAATTCAATAATTTTTTTTATTTTAATTTTATTAGTTGGCTTTAGTTTTTATATTTTTTATAAAGAATAATCTTTTTTTTTACTGTTGATGATTTTAAGGAATTTTCTTTTTTTATAATAAAAGTAGTAATAAAATACAAGCTATATAAAAAATAAGGACCACTTTATGGTATAAAAAATCTGCAAGATTGACCATTTTTTCTTTTTCGAAGAAATTAGACAAATATAATGGTATGGTTGCTAAAAATGGAGGTACAATAACAATTAAAACCTGCATCATATTCATATCTCCTACCATTAAAATATAAGCTAATAATAAACAGAATATAACTGCTAATCCATTCATTGACCGGGATTTTTCTTTATACATTAAATAAGTACCCATACCTGCAATAAACATTAATAAATAAACACTTATGGGAACTAAAAGCACATTATTGAGCAACACACAACAAGAAGCAATCCTTAATACATTATTAGTAGATGTGCTTGCAAAAGGAGCTAAACCAGTATCTTTCAGTCTAACTGGGGGTAAAGTGTATAATAACTGGTTTATAACCATTAAAAGTATTATAATTGTAAATAATGGGGGGAGTGTTATTATAGAAATTGCAAAAACAATTATAAGAATAGTAGCAACAAATAAAATAACAATTTTAGGATCTATATATTGCTGGATAAATGCCCTATTATATTTTGTTTTATCTTTTCTATCCACTTCTAAGTCAGTTAAGTCATTCAAAGAATATAATGCTCCCCATAGCAATGAAACTATAATTAATCCTTCTAAAATTTGTAGTGGATTTAAAATTATTTCAGCAAAATAAGCATAAGTCAATGCCAGAAGATACATATGAACATTTTTAGCAGCCCATATTAATCTAGTGGACTTCAAAAGGGTTAAAAGCATCATATTCTCCTTAATTTTAAAATAAGAGTATAATACAGGTACAGTTAATGATAATGACTATTTTTCATTTTCTAATTCTTGAAGTATGAATCGAGGTTTACATCCATATTTCTTGATGTATTTTCTTATTTTTTTTTCATCAACATCTTTAAAGTGGGCTTTAACAATACTTATAGTTTCTGAAGTATTGTATTTGATTTCCACAACATGAGATAGTTTGCCTAAAATTTTTAAAATAATTCGTGAAAAAACTCCGAAATCGGTGAAAAGATCGTATTTTTTACCTCTAAAACGGACTCTCCAAGCAGTTTGAAAAACAATATTAATCTTTCTAAATTCTTTTTGATGTTTTATGAACTCTCTGATGCATATTAAATAAAAATGCATGGATTTGAATCCAACATTACGGGTCCATAGACTGAACCCTATCACATCTTTTTTTAATAAATGTTTATCATGGAATTGATCAGCAAAAAGCACAACATCATATTTTGAAAGCTTTTTATAAGCTTCTTCTTTTGTAGCAACTCCCAATGATTCTTTTAAATCTTTTATAAGTGCGCAAAAAACTTCCTTTGATCTGGCTTGGGGGTTGGACAGAGAAGTACTAATTTCATATACATTTAAGTTTAATTCATCTAAAGCTTTGAAAATATTGGTTGACTTTCCTGTTCCAGGAGCACCCACTATATGGACGATTTTGCCTCGGGATTTTTCTAGATTTTCCAGAGACGTTTTAATTTTTTTATAAGATTGAGTTGGCAAAAATATTGAATTATCTACTGATGAATTTACTTTATGGGTATTATTGGATGAGGAATATAGGGAATAATTCATTTTTTTTTGAACCATATATTTAGATATTAGTGTTTGAATATATAACAAATAGGGGTAATTGAAAATTAAGCACGGCCCTTGACATGTATTGACAAAGGCTTGAACTGCAACATTTTAATCTAAAAATGATTTAGATAATGGATGTAAGTATTTAATGACCATTCATCCTGAATAATTTAAGTTCGGTGATTCATTGAAAGATCAAATAAATGATTCAAAAACAGACATTTCTAATTCTCGTGATATTAAATCTAATTGGAGGTTGGCTGGTTTTTTAATATCACTTACTGTTATTGTTAGTTTAATTGCATTTTATAGAGTTAAAATGCAGTTTTTTATTGGGCCTCCATGGGATACTTATGCATTTTTATCTAATGCTCTTTATTTTGCTGGAAAAAGCATTGGGTATGTAGAAATAGAACGGCCTCCTTTCTTATCTGTTTTAGTTTCATTAGTTTTTAGATTTAATTATATTTCTGAGTCTGTAATATATTATGTTGATGCAGTAATATTCGTTTTTGGTGTAATAGGTTTGTTTTTATTATTAAATCTAAGATTCGACAAGTTAAAAAGTTTTTTCGGGGCTATGTTTTATGCATGTTCGCCGGTGGTGCTTCTTTGGGTAGGAACAGGTTATACTGATATCGCAGGAGTTTCTTTCACTATTTGGGCTGTATTTTTAACAGTGCTTGCCACTAATAAAAATTCTAAATTTTTTTATTTAGCATTTCCTCTACTCATGATCTCATTTTTAACAAGATATAATATGGCATTTATTATATTACCTCTAATATTTTGCATCATTTCAACCAAAAACCTATTAAAACATCTAAAAAATATTATAATCTCGGCTTTACTATCATTATTAATATTAACTCCATTTTTAATTTTATATTATATTACTTATGGAGATCCATTTTTCCCTTTTATTTCTACGCTAAGCTTAACAGAATCGTTACAAGCCGAAAAAGTTGCTTATATTGCAGATAATCTTTATTATCTAAAAAATATTCCAAACTTTGCACTTTATTATGCAAAAATAATGCCTAATTTAACATATACTTTATTTATTATCCCTATTGCTGGCATTTTGTTTTATGTCTACAATATCATTAAAAGAAATTTTAAAAGAGTTAAAACTCAAAATAAAGTATTAAATGCCTTTGATTTAGGTAAAAAAAGGAACAGAATAAAATATATATTGTTAACTATTCTTGTGATTGCTTTTGTAGTTAGTTTCAATAAATTTTCTTATATAACCACAGACTTAATCTTCTTTTTATTATGCATACTAATTTATAATATTTTTAGAGATTCTGAAAGATTTTTGGCTTTAGATTTAACAATTGCCATATGGTTAGTTGCTTTCTTAGCATTCCACAGTTCTTATGGGGTCAAAGTGGATAGATATTTTTTAACCATGATTGCCCCACTATCCTATTTTTTAGTATTGGGATTCAGTGAAATTACAGATAAATTAATATTTAATGTTAAAAATGTTAATGTCACTAACTTAATTGTTTATCCTCTCTTAATTTTACTCTTAATTTCTTCTTCATTCACATATGTGCAGGAAATCCCTTCTAATGATGAGTTCACTGAAACCATGAATGTAAATAAAGATATTAATAATTTAGCGTCTTGGTATGTGAAAAATGTTAAAGATGATGGGAATAAAAAAATTGTTTCTGATTATTGGCCTGCTTTAAGTTGGATTTTAAAAAGGAATGTTCATATTATGTCTTCGTATACAAATCAAAGTTATATTATAAATGATCTGGAAAAAAATGGGTATGATTATTATTTCTCTTCAAAAGATATTGATTCGCCCTATTATGATGTAGTAAAAGAAATTGGAATGTTCAAGCTTTATGGCTTAAATTCTACAATTCCGCCCAAAACTGAAATTTTTTATATTGGTGCATCTTGGCATAGATATGTTGAAGATGTTTTAGATTTTAAGGCATATCTTCGCTTTGATCTTAGGAGTGCCGGACGATTTGGCATTGGTAGGTCTGTTTATATCGATAACTATTCTCCAGATGAACTTCGACAATATCCTTATCTGTTTTTATATAATTTTAAGTGGCATGATCGGAATAATGCAGAAAGAATCATCAGCGAATATACTAAAAACGGAGGAACAGTAGTAATCGATGCATCAGGAAATTTAAATGGTGTGATGTATAATCTGGATAATTCAGTTTTTATTAATACTACTATTACTCGAAGCGCGCTTCCAACTAACCCCACTTTATGGATTAATCCTGTTTTTTCTAATGAATCCTATAAATTTGCACCGTTTGTTTCTGAAGATGGAATTTGGTATGGGGCTACTTACAGTGCTCTATCTCCAAATAAATTAGAGAGTATAGCAACATTAGATGATAAATTACTTATTGGAGTTCAAAGGATAGGTAAAGGTAAAATTATATGGGTTGGCTATAACTTCATTTGGCATAGCTTTTTCTATGAGAATGAAGATGAAAAACAATTTATTCAAAGAATTATAGGATTATAATGTCAAATTACAATATTAAAACAAAAAATAACATTATTAAGATAGTAATATCTTTAATTCTTCTTTTGTTTTTGTTCAAAACGGTAAATTTTAATCTTTTCATAGAAAGTATATTGGAAATCAATGCAATATTTATTTTAGCTTTAATAATTCTACCATTCAGCATTTTTCTAAGAGCGTGGAGATGGAAAATATTAATAAATAAAGATAAAGCTCATGTTTCATATAAGGAAGCTTATGACCTCACCTTAGTTGGGGTGGCACTAAATATATTTTTGCCTGCCAGTATGGGTGATGTGGCCAAATCGTATTATGGATACAAATGGCATGGTCTTAAGGAAGAAATGCTTTCAAGTAGTATTTTGGATAAATTTCTTGCATTATTATCCATTTTTATAATTGGATTTTTTAGCTCTTTATGGATGGGTTTTTATATTTACGCTATTATATCACTGGTTCTGTGTATACTAATTGGAACTTTAATATTTATTCCTAAAATTATCCCATGGAGTTTTATTAGTAAAATATTCAAAATATTTACAAAAATTAATTTAGATCATCAAAAAATGAACAGTTTCTTTTTGGTTTCTTTAAATTTAAAAACAAAAGCTGTATTAATATCATTTTTAGGGTGGATTTTATCTTATATTCAGTTTTATCTGGTTTGTCTTTCTTTTAATGTTGATGTAAATTTTTTATATGTTTTATCTATTGCCCCCATTATCAATTTGGCTTTAATCTTCCCTTTAACCTTAAATGGATTAGGGTCTGGTGATGTGGTGGTGGTTTATTTATTGGGGTTAGCGGGTATTTCTGGGGGAACTGCTTTAGCAATATCACTATTCTATTCCCAATTTTTAACCACATTAATACCGGGATTTTTTGGATTTATAAAAATAATAAGAAAATAAAGTTTAGAAAAGCCATATTATTTATCTAATTTATTTTTAATTAGTTTAAGCTCTTTTTGAATCAAATATACTTCTTTTTTTATCAACGCAATTTGAGTTGATACAAAACCAAATATTAATATCTGTATTCCAGATAAAAGTAGAAGAGCAGTAAAAATCATTAAAGGTCGGGTAGGATTTAATGTACCTGTTAAAAATTCAAATATAAGATATAATCCAGATAAAAATCCAATTAATATCATTAAGAATCCAACCATTCCAAATAATATCATTGGCTTTTCTTGAAAAGTAAATAACAAATGAGAAATTGTAGTGGATCTAAATTTCATTTTTGATTTCCCATACTCCCTATTTCTTAGAATTACTGGAATTTCTTTTATATTGAGGCCTATTGAAGAAGATTTGGATATAATCTCTAAATGTATTTCTTTATCTTCGGACTGCAAGTCCAAATAATCGAAAACTTCCTTTCTATAAGCTCTGAATACTCCAGTTACAGTATTTAAGTTTTCTTTAAGTGCAAATCCCACAATTTTGTTGGCTGCTTTGCTTATGAATAATCTATGAAAAGGAATTCCCTCAGTAATCCCTCCTTTCATATATTGCGAACCAATCACAATATCTAATGTTTGGTCATTTAAAAGTTCATCAATCATTTTGGGTATGAAAATTGGATCAAAACTCAAGTCTGCATCTAAAGTAACAAAAATATCTCCCTCTGCATTTTCAAAACCGGTTCTTAAAGCGCGACCACGACCGATATTAATTTTATGTTTATAAACATGGATATTATTGTTATTCTGTGCATAATCATTAGCAATCTTATAAGTTTTATCAGAACTTCCATCGTCAATAATTAATATTTCATAATCATAATTTTGTAGAATATCTTGCAATGTTTTAATGGTGCGAATAACATTTTCTTCTTCATTAAACATAGGTATTATTATAGAGATTGGCATGGTTTAACCTCAAAATTGAAAAAAATTGAAAAATTTTAATTGAAAATTCACTTATTTTAATTTTTTACGAATAAGTTTGTTTTCTTTTTGAATAATATAAATCTCTCTTTTTAAAAGATTTATTTGTGTGGATACAAATCCAAAAATAAGAATTTGAATACCGGAAAGTATCGTTAGAACCATAAATAACATCAATGGCCTGGTTGGATCCAGGGTGTTATTTAAATATTCAATAAACAAGTATATTGCGCTAAAAATTCCAATTAAACATAAAATGATTCCGATAATGCCAAATAATATCATGGGTCTTTCATAAAATGTAAATAATATATGGGTCATTGTTGTGGCTTTTATTTTGATTTTAGATTTGCCTAATACTCTGCCTTTAAGTTTCACTGGAACTTCCTTTATTTTATAACCAAGGGCATTTGCTTTTGATAAAATTTCAGGGTTAATTTCTGTACCATTTGATTCCATTTCAATTGAATCAAGGATTTCTTTTTTATAAGCTCGAAATATTCCTGTAACCGTACTTAAATTCCCATTCATAGAATATCCTACTATCTTATTAGCCATTCTACTTAAAAATAATCTAAAAAAAGGTATATTTTCGGTTTCACCACCAGGCATATACTGTGATCCTACAACTATATCTATACTATCACCGAGTTCTTTCACCAGTAGAGGTATATCTCTAGGATCATAACTTAAATCTGCATCAAGTGTTACAATAATATCTCCGGAAGCTTCCTTAAAACCACTTCGAAGAGCTTTACCCATGCCTTGGTTAATGCTATGTTTAATTATTTTGATGGATGGGCTTTTGGTAATAATTTCGCTGACAAGCTCGAATGTTCTATCTGAACTACCATCATCAACTACTATTATTTCATATTTATCAAAAAAATTATCTAAAATAGAATTAACTTGAGAAAGAGTATTGCCTACATTTTCTTCCTCGTCATACATGGGAATAATAACAGATATCATATTATAACGTTCTAATTAGTTATATAAGATATGGGGTTAAATATTATTTGAAACTTTTAGTTTTTCTGGAAGTGGTTTTATTTTAGCAGGTGCTCCTATTGCTAAATACCATGGTGGAATACTTCTAGTGACAATTGCTCCTGCAGCAACCATGGCTCCCTCACCTACTTCGATATTGGATAAAAATGTAGAATTTGCACCAATTGATGCACCTTTTCGAATAATAGGTCCTTTTAGGCGATAATCAACACGTATAGGATATCTATCATTAGTAAAACAAGCGCATGGACCAATAAATACGTTATCTTCAATATAACTTTTAGTGGGTATGTATACATTTGATTGAATACTGACATTACTTCCAATTTTGGAATTACCTTCAATGACAGTATTTGTTCCAATGAGAACTTCATCACCGATAGTGGTTTTTTCTCGGATTAGGACATTGTGTCCTGTTCTTAAATTGTCACCTATGGTAACATCGTTATAGATAATTGTGTTGTCTCTAATTAATGGGTTTCTCCCAATAACTGGTGGTTTACTGAATCTTTTGTAATCGTAACCAATTACAACATTATCACTACGTAATTTATTTTTCCATAATTCTTCTTCATCATCTCCAAAGATAAGGCGTTTAATATTAGCCATTTACTTACCTCTTCTTCTCATTAACCTCTGCAAATTAAATAAATGTCCAAGCTGGAAAATTGCTAAGGTCACGCTTTCACCGAATCCTTCTTTTGCACCTTTAAACCCATTTTTGAATCCATTGACCGGGCCTTCAACTTTCCACCCGGCTGGTTCATTTAATATATGTAAGAATGCAGATACTCTGAAACAGAATATAATCATGCGGTAGAGCGGGAGCAATGCAGTATAATGGAAACATTCTTCAATCTTTGCTCTGGTTGAATCATTTGCATAATGATAAGAAAATAAAATGACTGCTACATCAATTAATGCATAAAAACCATACATAAATGCCATGATAATGGGTAATAAGTATGTATAAAGCCCCATAATTGGGAATAAGAATAGTACGAAAATCCATATTAACCGTGGAAATGCTATGGTGTGATCTATAAATAGAATTCTCTGCATGCCTAATAAATCGTAATTCCTGAAGTTTCTACCTCTTAATCTATCTGCACGGGCTGAAACTGCACTTTTAATATAATCCCCTACTAATGAAAATAGCTTTGGGTCTCTTTGATCCTTAATAATGCCAAATATTTCTCTAAGTGAAGTTTCTTCTTCTACTTCAGAGTCTTCATGACGCATAGCAGCTACTTCTAATTGTCCACGTGCCCATCTCACTCTCTGAGAGTAAAGGGTATCATAATCTGTAATTGATTCTGCATAGGCTACTGCAGTAGGTACATTAACAATATCAATCTTTTTTTCATGCATCATCATGGTGATATGCATATCTTCTGAAACAGTTACAGGCCAGTAACCACCCATTCCTCCAATAACATCTCTTCTAAATGCAGAAAATGCTCCTGACATTGTGTATATGGAGTCTATAACTGATTGGTAACTACGTTCAAAATTGAAAGAGCTTAAATACTCTAAAAATTCGCATTTTGAGAAAAACATGGATTTAAAGTCTTTATTTTTACTTTTATCCCATTCTATTTCGATATATCCTGTAGCAGCTCCAATATTTTTATCTTCCTGAAATGCTTTAACAATATTTACTAAAGCTTTAGAATCCAGTGTAATGTCTGCATCAATAGTGAATATTATCTCTCCTTTGGTGGCTTTAAGTCCACTATTAAGTGTATTGACTTTACCTGTGTGTCCTTTCTCAATTAATTTTAATTCTACATGATGCATTATGGCATGAACTTTAGTTTTTTTAATAATATTCACGGTTTGGTCCTTTGAACCATCATCTACAACGATAATTTCGATTTTATCAGGGGGATATTCGCTTTGTATTATGGAAACCAAACAATTCTGAATAGTTTTTTCTTCGTTATGGGCAGGTATTACAACGCTAATTTTAGGCAGGTCCGTAATTTCAATTTGGGTTTTTACTTTTCTAATTGTTTTACGAGAAAAGTACATTTTTATAGGGACCATGACTCCGTCTATTATAATAGCTATCAGTAGCCAAGTTGTCCATACAAATAAACTTACCCATATTGGATCTTCCATTAGATCACCATTTTAAAATTCAAACTTTCCGCCTTTAATATTCTTGCGCACGATGCTTAAAGTGGGTCTGGTTAATAAATACCAGTAAAGCAAGACTACAAATATAAAAAATATTAATTTACCAATAAATGCATGTGCAAAGTAAAGGTATTGTTTGCCAAATATATTAACAATATATACTATGCTCAACATTCTTAATAAGTTTGCGGCATAAGTTAGAATAATGCCTATAATGGCGTATTTCACTTTCTTTTTTCTTGAATAACCTGGATAAAATATCAATAATCCAATTAATACTCCTATTTCAATTATAGATGAACATTCAAAGCCTATCCCAAATATACTCCATCCAGTAGGGTCGGGAAATATAAATGCATTTGGTGGGAGAAATGTGGAGGGTATCCCTAAGAATGATGCTATGGCTGCAATATTTTGAGCTTCAATACCCATTATAATAACATCTAAACCAGTAATGAGAGAAATTGCTACAGTAAAAGCCATGAATGCAACTGCCCCTGTTAAATAATAGGTTAACCACCATCTTCTTCTATGGGCAATAGCGGATATGGTTATTAATAATCCGGCTACAATTACAATAAACCAGGGAGTTTGTATCAAAATATCCCCCATTTTGTTTTGAGTATAGAGTTTTTAGATGAAGGAATATTATGTATTATAATTATAAATTTCATAGGACACCGCATATCAAGATAATATTGAAACTAATTTTAAAAATAATATCTAATTGTATGTATAAATGATTTTAGTATTTTTAGTAATTAATTATTTAGAATATATTTTCATGTTATAATAGTGATTTCTTTTTTAAACCTACTGCGATAATAGCAATTACAATCCCTACTAAGAAAATAGGTAGCCATGGGCTGGGAACAGAGTAAAAAGATGTAGTTTTAGTGGCTGAACCCCCTGGATAATTCCAAACTGCTGTAATCTCATAAGATCCTCCTGTTTGGAAAGAATTATATGGGAAATTAACATTGGTAGTGTTCCAAGTATAAGTGTGCGATTCTCCAAGAGAAAGATCAGGTACGGTGTAAGTTGTACTATCAATATATTCATTGTTTGGACCATATCGTATAGTAAGAGTACATGTTCGGGATGGTATTTTATTTCTGGAGCCCTGATTCATGGTAACACATTCAAATTGTATGGGTCCTAAATTAGAGTAAGGTGCACCAACTACTGTTAAACGGGTTATGACGCCTGCAGTTGATTCTGTAACAACAGCATCATTTGTAGTGTTATTTGTAACATTAGTGGTATTATTGTCTGCTGCAAATGATATTCCACAGATTAAAACTGCAGCCAGAAACGTAATAATTATATTTTTATATTTCATAAGGCACCTTATTATTCTCATTCTTATTTTGTAACTATGAACTAATAAATGTTAGATTTTTATAGGTGTCATTTATAGAAGAGGGGGTATAAATTATCCTTGTTTTTATTAATTTTATAAGTTTTTCTAAAAGATTAAACTATTCTAAATATTTTTGATTCTAAGTTTAGAAAAAAATTTCATTAATTCCAATCCTAATTTTATATATTAATTGATATTATCATTTATTATAAAAACTCATTATAGTGGTGTTATATTTGGAGATCACAAGAGATATTTTAATCAATAAAATAGAAAAAATAAGAGCAGATATTGCCCATGATTCGTCTGAAGTAAATATAAAAGAATTTATATTAAACCCTAATAAAAAAGAACTCCTTATTATCACCCCCGATCGTCCAGATAAATCAGCAGTTATAGGAAAAGGGGGCTGGGTTGTGGGCAGACTAAAAGAATCATTAAATCTAAATAAAGTCCATGTGGATGCTTATTCGGATTTAATCGTGAAAAAATACCGTATGGAACTGGCCCTTGAAAAAATTGATAAAATCATATCTGATGATTTAATAAGTGATTTAGAACCTTTACTAAATTTAAAAGATTTACTTTTAGCAAAAAAAGAATATTTGTCATTATTTGATTTTTCGGAGTATTTTGATTTTGAAAAATTTTCAAAAAATGAAACAAAAAAAGATGATTTTAAAGCAGTGGTGGCATTATCTGGTGGTGTGGACAGTAGTTTTTCTTTAATAATTGCTCACCAGTTGGGTTTTAATCCTATTGCTGTAACTGCTGATCCAGGCACAATAGTTCTCCCCGGACATTTTAAGAATAATATCAATAATTTATGCAGCATTTTGGGAGTAAAACATGAATATTTGAATCTTGATTTTTCAGAGTTTATAGGGGAGAGTTTCAAGGGGAGGTTTCATCCATGTGGTCGATGTTCTAAAATGATACATGAATCATTGATGAAATATGCTCAGGATAATAATATTAAGATAATCATTTTTGGAGATTTACTTTCCACTGGATCTCAATCTCTAAATTATAAAGATGAGATTCTTAGAATCAATTTACCCGCATTTTTAGGGGTTTCAAAACAGGAATTGAAAAAAATAACTGAAAAATATAATATTCAAAAATCAAATTATTTTGGATGTCCTCTATTGGGGGAAGTACAGAAAAAATTTCCACATATGAGAAGATATTCTATTCAGAGGGTTCTAAGAGAAACTCGATCTGGAGTATTAGAGCCGGGTGAAGCTCTGGATTTAATCTGGAGCTTATGCAAGAATTTATAAATAATATTTTAAGTTAAGTTTATGAAAAAACTTTAAGCAATCCATATCCTACTAAAAATATTCCCACCAGATAACCTACCAAGAAAGGGTATATTATCATTAACAATCCAATCAATACAGCTAGAAGTCCTAATATTTTCGGGTCAGTTTTAGTGTCCATAATAAGTATATTACATACAAACATATATATAAGTTATGAAAGAATTAAAGAGAAAATTCTGTCCTAACTGCGGCTCTGAGGACATTAAGTGGACTATACCTCAGAACTGGTCAATATGGGAATGTTTTAATTGTGGATATATGGGTCCTGTAGTGGTTGAAGATTTTGAAATTGCAGAAGAAATAAAAAAGAAGTATAAATCAAAACATCCCCATAAAAATGAGGATTATTATTAAATTAAGAGTAAATAAAAGATTTTATAGATTAAATTTATTGATTTCTGTTTTTAGATATTCGTTTAAGTTTTCAATTGCCATATTCACCATTTCCGGTGAAGGCCCGCCTGGGACTTTCCTCATTTTAACATTTTCTAATGGATTTAATGATTTTTTAATTAAATCTTCGTCAATATCCAGTTTTTTCCCAGTTAAATCCATACAAATATTATCTAAAAATTTACTATCAATATCTTCTGCTTTAAGATTTAAATCAATAGCGTCTGTAACCATCCTACCCACTATTTTATGGGCAATCCTGAAGGGCATGTTCTTTTCTCTTACTATTACATCTGCGAGATCAGTTGCTGTTGCAAAATTAGCTCTTGCTAATTCTAGACCTCTATCTGAATTGATTTTTATAGTTAAAAGCATATCTTTAACAATATCTAACATAGCATGGGCAGTTTCAACCGAATTCCACAGATGAGGAGTAATCTCCTGTAAGTCCCGGTTGTAGGTGTATGGAATTGCCTTTAAAATGGTTAATATAGTCATAAGTTCCCCATATAAAACCCCTGTTTTTCCCCGTGAAATCTCAGCAACGTCCGGGTTTTTCTTCTGAGGCATAATAGATGAAGTTGATGAAAATTCATCCGATATTTCAATCAAGTTAAATTCATGGGTACTCCATAAAACCATTTCTTCACATATTTTCCCTAAACTGGTAACCATCAAGGAAAGATCAAAAACAGTCTCTGCAATAAAATCACGTGAACAAACGGCATCCATAGAATTTTCCATGTAACTATCAAATCCAAGAATCTCAGTGGTGATTTCTCTATTAATTGGGAAACTTGTGGTTGTCATGGCTGCTGATCCCAAAGGGTTTAAATTAACTCTATTATATGTATCATCAAGTCTTTCATAATCCCTTTTTAATGATTGAGCATAAGCCATTAAATGATGAGCAAAAGTAGTTGGTTGTGCATGCTGGAGATGGGTATAACCAATTATAACTGTTTTTGTGTGTTCCTGTGCCATTTCAATGATGCCCTGAATAAAATCAAGTATATCTCTTTGAATCTCCCTTATTTTAACCTTCAGCACAATTCGAAGATCCGTGGCAACCTGGTCGTTACGTGATTTAGCAGTGTGCATGAAACCTGCTTCTTCCCCAATTTGATCTGTCACATAGTTTTCCACAGCCATATGGATATCCTCTACAGAAGGATCAAGATTAAGAGATTCAATACCTTCAATCTTTAATTTCTTTAAAACAGTAATTATATTATCTGCAATAGAAGAATCAATAATTTTCTCCTGTTTTAGCATGGTGGTGTGAGCTATGTTAAGATCCACATCTGCTTCAAATATGTATTTATCAAATTCTAAGGATGAAGTAAAGTCTGCTGCTTTTTCAGTCATCTTTTTACCTAATCTTCCAGCCCTTAAATTCAAATTAAATCTCCTTTTTAAAAATCCTTAAGATTTTTTTAGTATATTAAAAAAAATGAATAGTTATAATAAAATAATTAAAAAATAGAATTAAATGGATTATCCTTTATTTTTCCATTCAGTGTATCCACATTTACCACAAGCATATCTGTCGCCGTGGTCTGCCATGAATACTCCGCTGGAACATCTAGGACAAAAAGGGTTTTTCCTTTTTAGTTTTCCATCTTTAACTTCGTAAACATCACTTTTTTTCATGATTATTCCTCCTGGGATTCCTCTTCAGCTTTAGCTTCTTGGTTTTTTACCATGACGTGTTCAGTTTCAATATCTTTTAAGCTATCTTCAGATCCGTATATTTTAGCGTAACCTTCTGCTTTACCTTCACCAAAATGTGGCTTTACTTTGTCCACCACTAAAAGGTTTTTATCAGCATCTAACATAGCTACTAGTTTATTTTTAACATTTGAAATTTTAGGAGTTGCTTCTCCTTGGTATAAGCATTCAAAAGTTATTTCGGTTCTATTTAAAAGGGGATTTTCGTTTTGTTTAATAATATTAATTTCCATTAATCTGCCTCCTCAAATTTATTGATTAGCTCTTCAGCTTTTTTCTTAACAGCACCTACTTTAACAACAACTACTCCTTCGTTGGGTTGCCCATAAAGGATAATTGAATCCTCAGGGGCTAATAAAATGCATGGAAGAACCGCTAAATCTTCCTCTCCATCCACCACAATCAAATAATTTTGTTCACTTTCAAGTGAGGAATTTAGAGCTTGATCTATGGTTTCCCATAGATTTTTGGTTATAGTGCCTGGAGGATTTTTTGCATTTAAAATGGTTGTCTTGTAGTCTATTTCATGATTTGAATCTTTTCTTTGTATCTTGTTATCAATTATTCCTAATTGGGGATACTTCTTTGATTCAATAAGATTTTTAGTAGTTACATCCCCCACAGAAATGATAAATTTATCGTCAGGTAAATCTTTCACTGCTTCTTGGAATGATGTATGGAGATCCCCTAATGGTTTTTTAAACTCGGATCTCAACTCTTTTTTCAGTAATAACACTATCTGACCCTCAGTGCATATTCCCCTGGAATATTAATGTTTAACTCATGGGCTATGTCTGATTGTTCAGGGTCGATGATTATTAGAAGACCACTCCAATTAGTGGATGTGGGTAATTCACAGATAGGGCAACGTTCTTCTGTGGTTATGCGATTACATTTAGTACATGATTTTAAGCTCATTTTTTCTTCTTCCTTTTCTCTTTTTCTATCCATTCAAATCTTCCTAAACCCGGCTGTCGCATGGTAAGTCCGATTTTAATTTCTTTGGAAGAACGACCTTTTAAACTTAGGGCAACTACTCTGGCACGTACCTTATTACCCTCTTCCAGGGTTTTTTTGGATTCTTTGCCAAGAAGTGCTCCTCTTTTACCGTCATAAGTAATATAATCATCAGTAACTTGAGAAACATGGACTAATCCGTCCATAGGTCCAATTCTAACAAATGCACCAAATTCTGCTATTTCAATTACTTCTCCATCTATAACTTCGTGTAGTTCTGGTTTAAAAAAGAGAGCATTGAATGTTACAGTATGGTATGCAGCACCGTCTCCCATAATGACTCTGCCTACTCCAAGGTCTTCTATATCTTTAACAGTAACCATGAGTCCCATTTTTTTGTCAATTTTACCCACGTAAGCATCGTTTAGTTCTTCAATAGCCACTTCTTCAACTGGCTCATCGAAACGATGTGGGGGAATTCTCACGGTATCCTCAATTTTGGATGTGTAGTACAAATAAATCCCTCAGTAAATTTTTTTGAGTTTTTAATTAATTAATAAGTGCAATGAATTTTATTCGCCGTCTTTTTTATACAACTTTATAGAATATTCTACGGCTTCAAATGCTTTTTCAGCATTTTCCCAACCAATAACTTCAGTTTTTTTACCTTCAAGGTTTTTATATTCCTTGAAAAATTGCGCAATCTCTTTCAATAAATGAGAAGGGACGTCGCTTATGTCTTTAATATCTTTGAATCGAGGATCTTCTACAGGAACCCCCAGTATTTTATCGTCGTTATCTCCACCATCAATCATTCTCATAATACCTATTGGTCGTGTCTCGATGATACAACCCGGGAATGTGGGTTGGTCCATTAATACCATAATATCCATAGGATCTCCATCGTCGTATAGAGTTTGAGGTATAAAGCCATATTCTCCAGGGTAAATGAAAGGAGAGTACAAAACTCTATCCAGTGCAAATGATTCTAAATCTTTGTCATATTCATACTTATTTCTTGATCCTTTAGGTATTTCTACTACTGAGTATACCACTTCAGGTACTGATGGTCCAGGGACAATATCTTTCCAGAGATTCATTAAAGATTCCTCCTTATTCATTGGAATTGAATAATGATAATAAAATTATTAATATTTATTTTATTTAATATTTTTTAATTAAATATATATGATTCAATTTATATGCCCGTCAATAGCCATATATCTTTTTTGCCGTAAATAAATAACACTTATTCCTTTTTTACGAGCTCTTTCTCTTAATTCTATATCATTAGTGCATAGAACTTTTGATATTCGAAGAAGTGCATCGTCTGCAGTTTCACCTTCTTTTAGAGAGGCTTTAATAATTTTTAATGGAGGGGATGTTGAAATTTTTAGTGCGATTGATGCAGCTATTTTATCTTTCCCTTTTGCTGCTTTTTTTATTCCCTCTAACTCATTTATAATGAACGATGGCACTAAAAGTTGATATGAAGGTAATATGATTTCCAGTTCAGAGATAATATCCACATTGAACTGGAAGGGCATCATAAAAAATTTGCGTCTAAGACTGCCTCCTTATGAGTCTTATTTAATGATACCATATCCAATTAACCTCCACCTTGCACCTACTCTACGAGATAAAGCAACTCTTTGCCCTTCTTCAGCAGCAACTGGTAACTTCAAAGTAACCTTTGCATTATTTCCAGCAGTAGTTACCACTCCAATAGTGGTAGTAGTACCTGCATTTATCATAAGTGGCTCTTTTGCTTTAATTGGTTCTACTTTTCGTTCTTCTTTAGTACCTACTACTCTCTCTAAAAGATGAACATCCATACTTAGCTCATGTAGAACCGGCGGTAAAGTTCCAGGTACTCCTGCTACAGATCCAGAAAGAGAATCTGCTTTAGTAAGAGCCGGGTCGAGATTGGTTCCAATACCTATTAGACCACCTGGCCCGATTTCTTCTACTTCTTCGCCTCCCGCAATAAGGCCGGTTATCTTAGAATGAAGACTAATCCATTTAGCTTTACCATCTTTTTGGGCCTGAATTCCGGGTTTTATTTCCAGTTCATCTCCTACTTTAAGTACTCCTTGAACCAAAGAACCACCAATAACCCCACCTACAATATTACGTGGATTACTTCCTGGTTTATTAATATCAAAGGAACGAGCAACGAATAGTTTCGCTGGTTTATCCATGTGTCTTTCAGGAGTTTTGATTTTTTTCTCAATGAGGTCAATTAGAATATCAATATTTGCGCCTTGTTGAGCTGATACTGGTATTATAGGTGCATCTTCTGCACAGGTACCCTTCACAAACTCCTTTATTTCATTGTAGCTTTCTATTGCTCTTTCTTTAGAAACAATATCAATTTTATTTTGGACTACTATTACCTCTTTAACACCAATAACATCTAATGCCATGAGGTGTTCTTTGGTTTGGGGTTGAGGGCAGGGTTCGTTGGCAGCTATTACTAAAACGGCACCATCCATTATGGCTGCACCAGAAAGCATGGTTGCCATAAGGGTTTCGTGTCCAGGAGCATCCACAAATGATACTTTCCTTAACATTTCTGTTTCTTTCCCACATTGATCACAGATCATTGCAGTAGTATAACACTGAGGTTCAGCACATTCGCTGCATTTTCTAAAAGTAATGTCTGCATATCCTAAACGGATAGAGATACCTCTTTTTGTTTCTTCACTGTGGGTATCCGTCCAAATTCCGGATAATGCCTTGGTAAGAGTAGTCTTACCGTGGTCTACGTGCCCCACCAGCCCTATGTTGATTTCAGACTGTATTTTCACAGATTACACCTATAAGTTTATATAAATAAAATATCGTTTTAAAATTATTAATAGATACACTTAGGTATATCTATTTACTAAAGAATATATTTATTCTTCTTCAGCATTTATTATTTCTTCCAGGGTTTTCGCACCAGTCTCGATTACGATAGTGTTTATTTGAACAATATCGTCAGATATGGTATTGCCCCTGATAGTTTTCCGCCTTCTTTCTCCATCACGTGTTGGTTTGTATCCTAAACCTCCAGATAATAAACTTCTGATTCTTCGTGGACCACTAATGTCTTTTTTCATTGGAAAACCGTTTTTATCGCTTCCACCAGTTATCTTTAGTTTGTATCCTTTTAGACCAATTAGAGAACCATCAAACTCTTCTCCAAGGGTGAGACCTACTAATTTTTTGGATTCAGCAGCTTCAACTTCCATCTGAATACTTTTTTCTTTTTCTGAAATTACTACTTTAAATGCCAAAGTATTTCCTCCTTATCGTTCTTTCTTCTCGATTTCCTTTATAAGGTTATTATATATTTATGGTTTTCGATTAGAAAGCCGGTTGCTTTCCCCAATCCGGCTCTTCTTTTCTTTTTATATCTAATGTTTCGTGAAGAGTCTCAAATTCATCTTCACTTAATTTATCCTTTAGTTCAGTTTCCAGCAGCCGGAAATGTTTTTCAGGGATGTCCACATAAAGTTCATCTCCCTCTTCAAAGTGTTTTCCGAAAATAGCATCTTTAATAGCCATAGCTACTTTTTGACCTCTTGAAACAGATTTTTTATTATCTCCCTTATCCTGCATACTTTCTACAGTGCCAACTTTAGTTCCATCAGCTCTCATAAGAAAAGAACCCTGTTTAATAGTTCCGCTAATGACTTCAATCCCTGCTATTGCGGGTTTGCTCTGTCTGAACACTAATTTAGGTATAATTCTAATTTTTCCAGGTTTGATAATGGCATCAAGCCATTCTTTTTTCCTTTTCTCTTCTGTATTTTTGATCCATTCATAGTAATCCTCAGTAATCTGATAAATTACATTACCTGAAAATAATTTAATATCTGAGTTTTTTAATTCTTCAACTGCAGATGGCAACATTTTCACATTAAATGCGATAATTACTCCATGAAGTGGGTCTTCATTTTGAACAACACTGGCATCAACAACATCTCTACGAGATACATCACCAATATCAGCTACTCTTATGGGTATATCCATATCTCTTAATAGATTTACCAGAGCTTCTAGTGATCCTACTGTGTCTGCTTTAACCAGCACTCCTACTTCGTCGGTATCAATTTTTATATCTTCAATTTCCTTTAACATTTCTTCGCGTACGGTTTCTATGTCTCCTCGAGTAACTCTAAGAGGTGATCCCGAAACAACGTTTTCAATATTCGGAGCAACAATTTTAATACCTGCTGCAGCAACTACTTCGTCCACTTTTTTAAACTTTTTTTTAGATTCTCTGATTTCTTCTAATGGTCTTGGTTTCAAAAGAGATCTAATTTTCGTGGATAAAACATCGTCTGATGTCATGAGGGAGATATTATCGTTTTTCTTCAATATTCCATCATATATTACTGCATCTATAGTCAATCCAAGGCCGGTTTCTTCTTTAACTTCCAGAATGGTTCCTTTAGCTGGAGCATTTGTTTCAATTTGCAACTGTTCCTGCAAGTATTGTTGTGCTAATCCCATAAGCATGGTTAATAATTCAGCTATACCCTCACCACTGAGTGCGCTGATGGGTATTATACTTACCTGAGATGCGAAATTGGTCACTCGATCATAACGTTCTGACTCAAATCCTTCTCGATGTAATATTCCAACTAACTCGTACAAATGAGTGTCTAAAGTTTGTTGAACATTAACAGCTTGTTTCGAAAAACTTTCCATGAATGAAGAATTTTCATTAGTTTGCCAACCATATATTTTGTCTATTTTGTTGGCAGCTACAATAAAAGGAGTTTTGTACATTTTAAGAATGTTAAGAGCTTCATAAGTTTGTGGTTTGAACCCTTCCTTAACATCCACTATTAATATGGCTAAATCCGCGAGGGCCCCTCCTCTTTTTCGAAGAGTAGTAAAAGCCTCATGGCCCGGTGTGTCAATAAAAAATAGTCCAGGTAAAGTATCTTTTATAGTGAGCTTTTTCAGGAAATCTCCGCAGATGTTTTCAATAATTTCCATGGGAATTTCTGTAGCACCTATATGTTGGGTTATGCCACCTGCTTCTTTGGATGCAATAGCACTGCCTCTAATAAAATCTAGAAGTGTGGTTTTGCCGTGGTCTACATGACCCAGCACAGATACAATAGGGGATCTGATCTTCATTGTAATCTCCAATCATTTTTCCAAATTGAATTTTTGTTTAATAATTAATCAAAGTTAAATTAAAATTCTTTGGAATAGTTTTAATTGTCATTCTCTGATTAATTGTTAATTTAATGTCGCTTAAATTAAGAAGAGAAAAGTATGGGGAATTTTTTTATTCGTAAATAATGTCTTGATCAGGCATATCATAATCGCAGATTTCAGATTCTTTAAAAAATAGAGAAATCTCTCTTTTTGCAGAATCTGGTGAATCAGAAGCGTGGATGATATTTCTCCCCATATCAAGAGCAAAATCTCCGCGTATAGTTCCTAAATCAGCTTCTTTTGGGTTAGTTGCCCCTACCATTTTCCTGATGAGACTAATTGAGTCGTCACCTTGAATTACCATGGCTAGAACTGCGGATGATGTGATGTATTCCACTAAATCTTTAAAAAAAGGTTTTTCAGAGTGTTCACCATAATGCTCTTTAGCGAGTTCTTCACTAATTTGCATCATTTTAACGGCTATTATCTGAAGTCCTTTTTCTTCGAATCTGCTTAACACTTTTCCCATTAACCGCCTTTGCACGGTATCAGGTTTCATCATAACGAAGCTTTTTTCCATCATTTTTTAACCCATTTAACTTTTCTTGGAACTCTTTTGAGTTTTATCATATTCTTTTCGCATTTACTGCCGCAAAAGAAGTAAACAGTACCATCTTTTTTAATGTACATGGTTCCAGTTCCTTCCTGTATATCTTCGTTACAAAATGAACATACTCTCATGTCCAACACCTTTCCTTAGTATTAAGGAGTTCGAATCTCCTTGGCTTCTCGAATGGTGTCCAGTAACATCAAAATGTCACCTTCGCGAATAGGTCCCATGACATTTCGGGTTAATATCCGGCCCTTATCTCTTCCATCCAGAATCCTGCATTTAATTTGCATGACTTCTCCAGTCATTCCAGTTCTTTTTAGAACCTCAATAACTTCTGCTGGAGTTCCTTCTTCCATATAATCACCTGTTATATTAAATTGAAAGGCCAATAACCTTTCGGTAAAAATAGTTTTGGAATTCTAATATTATTTTTTAAGTTCTTCGACTTTTTCCACAACGTCTTTTACCAATTCTTCAGCTTCTCCAGCGTCAACAATACAAGCTGATGCGGTACCGACGTTTAAGCCAGCTGCTCCTCCTACTTCATCTTTAGTGGATAAGTAGACGTAAGGAATTTCTTTTTCCTCAGCAAGAACTGGTATATGGGCTACTATTTCTGCAGGATCTACGTCCTCAGCTACTAATACTAACTCAGCGTTTCCTCTTTCTATGGCTTTGGTAACCTCGTTGGTTCCTTTAGCCACCTTTCCAGTATCTCTTGCTATTTCTAATGCTTCTGCAGCTTTGTCTGCTATTTCTTGTGGTACATCGAATTTTACATAAATTGCTTTTGCCATTGTATTTACCTCCTTTTTCATCTGGTATTTACCATCCATCGGCAAATATCGCAACTAATCTTGTTTTTTGATTTTAGCTACGATTTACAAATCGGTGATTTGTAATTTGTACTTTTATATAATTAACCTATATAAAAGTTGCTGAATAACAGCTTAATCATGGATTTTATGGTTTTATAAAGAAATCGTATGCCGATTTAAATTATTAAAAATCTAATTATCCATAATTAATAAAAAGTTCCCAAACAATAATCTCATGTTTGGAGAATTAGACTATTTTAAATTAGTTGTTATCACTTATAAACTTTGTCCATATATTAAATTCGAATTTAAATTTGATTTTATAAGAATTAAATTATTCATTGTGAGTAAATCACTTTATTAAAATATATGTTTTAGGTGTAAAATAAATAGTATGCAGTCAATTATAATCAGTTAAAAAATTAAGTTAAAAAAAGATAAAATAAGAAATGGCAGTTATTTTACTCACTTAGAGTCTTTTAACTGCTAATTCTATGTCAGAAGCTTTTACAGTTTTTCTTCCTGCGTGTTTAGCGAGTTTGACGGCTTCTGATGCGATAGCTTCACCTTTAGCTTCTAAAGCTTTGGCTAATTCTTCTCTAGCGTCGTCACTAACTCTTTCTGCACCTGCATTTTTTATTATTCTTCCGATTGGAGCAATTGGTAATTCCATAATTAATCACCTCATTTTATGTAATATAATCTGTATTTTTACTCCTATATAAATATATCGTTAATTAGTGGGATTTTTAGCAAAATTATATGGTATTTGCTCATGGATTTCTAATCTATTTCATTATGAGACACTTATTGGGTAACCATATGATATTGTAGCACTCTTGAAAAAAAAGAAAGATAAAATTGGTCAAATAAGTATAAAAAGAATTAAAAAATTAGAGGTTTAGTTTTTCTTTATTACTTCTCTAAGATTTTTTATATCTGCTTCAACTTCTAAAGGTTCTACACAAGCATTTATAGCAGTATTGGGATCTTTTAATAAGTGACCTGTTACAATACAAACTACTTGTTCTCCTTTATCAACTACGCATTCATCCACTAACTTTAAAAGGCCTGCAATGGATGCTGCAGACGCGGGTTCTACACCAATTCCTTCTTTTCTAGCAAGTAATTTTTGAGCATTAAGAATCTCCTCATCACTTACAGTTTCGGCATATCCTTTGGAATCATAGATAGCCCGAAGGGCTTTAAGTGAACTTACTGGTGCACCAATACGTATGGCTGTGGCAACAGTTTCAGGGTTATCCACGGTTTCGATTTCCATTTTATTTTTTCGAACCGCGTTAACAATAGGACAAGCCCCTTCTGCTTGTATACCTGTCATCATGGGTTTATTTTCAATGAAACCTGCATCGTAGAATTCAGATATTCCTTTCCATATGGCAGATATATTACCTGCATTTCCTACCGGCAGTATTACACGATCAGGAGATTTCCATCCTAAATCATCTACAATTTCAAATCCTATTGTTTTTTGACCTTCTAAACGGAAGGGGTTAACTGAATTTAAGAGGTATAATTCACCTTCCAATGCTAAAGCAGTGACTGCTTCCAATGCTTCGTCAAAATTTCCTTTTATTGATAAAACTTCGGCTCCATGGAACATGGCCTGGGCTAGTTTCCCTAAAGCAACTTTTCCAGAAGGAAGTAGCACAACACATCTCAAACCTGCACGGGCAGCATATGCTGCTAGTGAAGCGGATGTATTCCCAGTTGATGCACAGCCCACAGTACTCACACCAAGTTCCATGGCTTTGGTAATTCCTACACTCATACCTCTGTCCTTAAAACTTCCTGTTGGATTGGAACCTTCTACTTTAACATATAAATCAATGCCTAATTCCCCTCCTAATTTATCGCATTTAACAAAGGGTGTTCCTCCCTCTTCTAAACTTACTATTTTAGATTCGTCAACTGGCATGAACTCTTTATACTTCCACATGGTTTGTTTTCTACAACTAAAAATATCTTTGGATACATCCACATCTTTTATCACTTCTAAAACAGACCCACATTTTTCACACGTGTAAATAATCTCGTTTAAGCTGTATTCTTCACCACAAGATATGCATTTAATCATTTTATCACCATAATCATTGATTTAATAATTTATTCAGTATTTTCTTTATCAAATAATCTTGATTATTGATTTTAATAAATAAAAGATAATTAATTTAGAATAAATATAAATTTAATTGTTGGAATGGAACTGTGATTATAAACCTGTTAGATATTGATACAATCCCAAAGTAAAATTAGCCTCAATAATTGCTGCAATAAATAAAAACACGATAGAAATACCTAATAACATTAAGGATTCTTGGAATTCGTCTCGGTTTTCATTGAATATGTGTTTAATTTTACTAAATATTGAGCCATACCATGTTTGAGATAACATATTATTCACAAAGCGGTAGGTGAAACTGGCCAGTCTAAAACCGGCAGCCCCTGCAATGATCAGGCCAATTATTTCAAAAATTCCATGAGGCAATATCAGAAGAATCATGTTCCCAATAGGGCCTTTTGTCATGACATAGCCTAAAAATGACCCATTTATAAATAAAAATAGGATGGTGAATGCACCTAAAAGAAAACCTCCACCATATATCAAAAATATTGTTTGAAGGTTATGGGTGAAAATAGATAATGTTGTTAATTTGATTCTACCATTTTGTATACTGCGCTTGAATTCATCAAAAATACTTTTTAAAAAGAAATCAAATACACCAGATAAAAAGTAACCTAAAAATAGTGATGTGAAAAATATGGCGGCAGAAATAAATAAAAATTTTTCATTTCTTCTGTAAAGAGCGTGAATTGTACTTTCGTATTTTTCTTTTATTACCATGGTCCCCACCAGTATAAATTATATGCGTAATAATATTAAAACTTCTTATAGATATATTAATTCATTTTTTCCTATTTATTAATAGTTTCCATGGAATTAATGGGCCGATTCATATTCAATTTAATCTTGAATGATGGATACTATTTATTTATCAAGAATATTAACTGCAATTTTCTTTGCTTTTTCCCTCTTTTTTGAGAATTCTTCAAAGAATTTTAGAAGATGTTCAGCAGTACTATTTTTACATTCACCACACATAATGGTTCCGTTTTTGCAGTTATGGTAAATTTCAGTTAATTCTTTATCAGAATCTATTAAGTGATATAACAACATTTCGTAAATTACACAGTCTTCAGGAACACCACCTAACTCTTTTTGCTCCTGCAAACTTTCTCTTCCGCCTGTTTTAGCAGTTTTAATTTTATTTTTAGCTACTTCCGGACTATCACTTAAAAATATTGCTGTTTTTGGTTTGCTACTTGACATTTTGCCGCCGGTTAGTCCGGTGATAAAACGGTGATATGTGGAAGATGGTGATATAAAATGAAATTGGGATTTAAATCTATCTGAAATATCTCTGGTTAAGCGAATATGCGGATCCTGATCAACTCCAACTGGAACTACAGTAGGCTTTGGCCCTCCAAATTCTTCTAATTGAGGGTGCAATATGTCTGCGACCTGGATAAGTGGCGCATACATATGAGCAATATTGGTAGAACCATTAAACCCATATATGGCTTTCATCTCATTAAAATTAACTCTTTTACCTAAAATATAAGCCAAATCTTCAACTGCAGGGTTCTTGGATTGCAGATAAACATGGATATTTTTTTTCTCTAAATTAAGGCCCAGAGCCAGATAATTAGTAATATATTCGTTGATAGCCAGTTCTTTAGCTGTTTCAAAGTCCACTCCCCTGGCAGAATACGACTCCATATCTGCTATTGGTATATAAATATCTGCCCCATGATCATCGTACCAAACTAATTGATCCACAATCATTTTATGGCCAATATGCATTTTTCCACTGGGCATCATACCAGTTACCACAGCAAAATCTTTTTTCTCTCTTATGGCTTTTAATATCCTTCCATAATCTCTTTGACCGAAGATTATTCCCCTGCGCATTAACCAGTGTGGGGTTTCTAAATCATTGACCATATCTTTAAATGGCTTTATACCAAATTGTTGTACTAATCGTTCATAATCTAAACTGGATGAGCCCCAGGGGTCTATCAAAAAAATCACCTTAAATTTATTATTAATTAGTTATTGTTGTTAACTTCAAATAAAGAGCTTAGTTCAAATGGCGTTTTCATTTTCTAATTTTAGTTTATATTAGAATTAGTTCATGGTCTGATCCATTCTATATTGTAATAGGTTATGTCTCCTTCTTCATCTACTACTGCCAGGAGGAGTTTCTTTTTAACACCGTGAGCAACTCTCACATAACTGGAAAAGTCCATTATATTAAGATCGTAATTTTCAGAGATTACTCTTACTACAAATTCGGAGTGACCATCGCCTGGAGATTTTCCACGTTCATATAGTCTAAATTCCGACCCATACTTGAAACCGGTTTTAACAATATATCCTCTGTTCCGTAAGTCTCTGTAAACCGAGTATTTGCTGTATAATTCTTTTTTCTTTAATATGGATATTATCTGATTCAGTGAAAGTTTTTCCTTTTCTTTATGAATGGAAATTTTTCCTTTCTCCATTAAGTAAGAAGCCTCTATTAAAGATAGTTCTAGACGATCTTCTTCTAACTTTCCGTAATGGCTTTTTTGATTTAATTTAGTTGACTTAGGATTTACTATTGTAACCAGGTCTTGGTATAGATCTGCGTGCATGAATTCACCAAAATTTAACTAACATTTCTATGTTTATTCTAAAAAATGTAAAATGTATGAAAAAGTATTTACTTATATTATTCAATAAGTGCGTGCCTTTTCTTTAAATCCTGCTCTTTTTTGCCTAAAAGAGCCATAAACTCGGCAATTAGGCCGTCCAAGAATAATTGTGTACTGTCTTCAAATAAAGTTCCCATAGGAGTTAAATCATCGTAATTACCTTTCAATACATTGGAGGTATAATATTTCCACGGTTCTTTAGTTTTACTCTCAAGGAGAATAGTAACATCAAGAAGTTTTCCTAATGTGGAATCGGTGTTTGCAGTTATCCCAATTACATTAGCACCCACATCTTTAGCAGTCTTAGCAGCAAGAGTAACGGTTTTAGTTTCTCCAGAACCAGAGATTGCAAATAGAGAGTCACCATTTTTAATTGCGGGAGTGGTAACATCGCCCACTACATAAACTGTAAAACCTAAATGCATCAACCTCATGGCAAATGACTTTCCCACCAGCTCAGACCTACCTGTCCCTACAATAAATATACTGTTGGTGTTTATGATAGTTTCTATCATTTTAGAAACTTCTTTTTCATCTATTTTTCCAATTACTTCCAGGGCATGTCTTGTAATTTCTTCAGTTGTTTTTTTTATAATTTCCATATTCTTCACGTGTAAATGATTTATTGAAATAATAATTAAAAATAAAATTTTTATTTATAGTCCAGTGATTCTTATACCTGCTAAGCGAATTTTATTTCTAATATTTAAATTGATAAGTAAGGGGGTGATTTTTTCCACAATACGGGCATTCTCAAGTGGACCACAGTCAATTGCTCGTACTCCGGGTATTTTTTCAGCTAAGGCCATAACTATTTCTTTGGATTCAACATCGTCACCAGAGATAAGGCAATCACATTTAATTTCTTCTTTTATATTGGTTAGACTGGATGCACTGATATTATTGAATGCAGATACAACTCTTGTTTCTTTATCTTTCAACATTTCTGCACTTCTCTCAGCAGCAGAACCTTCCCATAAGTCCACATAACGGGTGCTAGAACCACCTAAACATGTTTCAAGAGGCACGGTCGCATCCACCAATATTTTTCCATTTAAATGATCTTTGATACTGTTTAAAGTAATTTTTTGGGCCTGTAAAGGTACGGTAAGTATCACCACATCACCTTCACTGGCGGCATCTTCATTGGTCATGGCTTGAATGCATTCCAGTTCTTCACCTTTGAGCATGTTATGAATAACATTAGTCGTGTTTTCTGCCTTTTTAATATCTCTTGATCCTAAAAGAACTTTTTCACCTGCACTTGCAAGTCTTAAAGCCAGTCCAAAACCCTGGTCTCCAGTTCCACCTATTATTGCCACTTTCACTATATCTACCCCACTATTTTTTAATACTATTGTAGATTAATTTCAAACAATTAACTATAAATTTATGCTTATCCTTTCAAATTTAAGTTTAATCTTAAACTATTATAATTATTTCCGGTTATTGATCAAATTACTTTTTTATCAATTTTATTAGTTGTAAAAGTTATTAAATGATTTTATTAAGAAAATTAAGGCTTTCTAACACTTCTGCCTTGTTTTTAACTTCAATGGTTAAAATTTCATTGTAGTTCTTTTTATTCAAGTGTTTTAATAGTTCTTCAAAGTCAATATTGCCCTGACCCAATGCTTCGTGATGGTCAAAGGAACCATCATTGTCTGAAAGATGGATGTGCTGTAAATGATTGGATTTAACCATATCTTCTGCTTCAATCCCCATTGTATTGGCATGCCCTGCATCTAATGTCATATACACGTTCAATTCGTCAACTAAATGGTGTAATTCATCTAAATCTTTAAATAAATATCCTTCCATATCAGGCATATTTTCAATACACATCTTAATTCCCAGATCATCACTATATCTTGAACATTCTTGCATAGAACTAAAATTATTCTTTAAAATCTTATCCATGAAAATACGGGCTAAAAATGGCACCTGTCCTGGATGCACTACCACCACATTGGCATTAATTTCCATAGCTAGATCCATAGATTCCTTAACTTGAGCTATTGATGATTTACGTATGGATTCATTGGGTGATGCCAGGTTAATATCAGATATGGGTGAGTGAATAGTGAAACTGACATTATAAGAATCTAAAATATCACTATCTGCTATCTTCATAGGATACTCATTGATTAATTCACAGTAATCAACCTTATATTCTTCTAAAAAGGATAATATTTCTTCTAAAGGAGCAGGATAAAGTGCCAGGGTGGATACTCCGATTTTCATGATCATCGCCTGTTTTAATTAAGTAATTTTAATGTTGTTGTTGATTGAAAAAAATAAAATATTTTAATGTTTTATAGTTATTATTCCATTCTTAAACGAGCACTCACTGGCAAATTCTTTTTAAGAGCATTAATTATTATGTCTGCCAGTTCAATATCTTTTTTAATTTTTATAGATCCTTTTTTACCTACGGTAGCGGTGAATAAATACTCATTGTTTACTATAATATCAAAACCAATTCCCACAGAATCTTTTCCAAAATTCAAGACCACATAGTTACCCACCATTTCCACGGGTACTTCAATTTGATCATCAATCTTTTGTGATTCTAAGGGTTCCACACCAATACTTATGCCAATTATTCTCTCTAACTCATCAATAGTACGTCCTTTTTTCCCAATGATTTTAGGGATGTGTTTTTCCTCAACCCATACATTAGCACGTTTATCTGATTTAACATCAACTTTTATAGTTGCTCCAGGTATTTTCTTTTTAAATTCCCTTTCTATTTCCCTAGCAGCTATTTTCTGCACTGGACTTTTATCTGCAACTATCTGAGGTCCAACATCCATAACAATAGTCTGTTCACCATAGGTGTAAATTTCGTTTACCAGTTCTCCAGTTTCAAAATCACGTACTTCAATGACTGGTCGAGATAGATCTGCTTCAATCATTCCTGTTGGAACTTTCACAGTTAGTTTAATATCGTAAATAGCTTTGACTTTTCCTTCATCAATAAATATGGTGGTGTCTACAACAGAAGGAATCACACCTAGTTCCACTCTACCAATGATTCTTTGAATGGCATCAATAGGTCTGGTTGCATGTACTACACCAATCATTCCCACTCCTGCTAAACGCATATCTGCAAAAATGCGGAAATCCTTGGTTTTTCTCAATTCATCATATATCGTATAATCCGGCCTTACCAATAATAGTATATCCGCTGTTTTTTGCATGTCTCTCTCAATAGGAGCATACTGGGTAATTTCATCACCCACTTGCAAATCACGGGGAGATTCCATGGTTTTAACAATGGATTTCAATGTATTGCTGTAAAAGTCAGCGACAGCTTGGGCAAATGTACTTTTACCTGCTCCAGGGGACCCTGAAATTAGAATACCTTTAGCAGTATCTCGAAGGCGAGCCATTAGTTTATCAGGGAGTTTATAATCCTCCAGTGAAACACGGGCTACAGGTCTTACTGCGGTAATTTCAAATCCATCTGAAAATGGAGGACGAGCGATGGATATACGGTATTCCCTAAATTGAATAACTGTAGCACCTTCAAGTTCGATTTCAATAAAACTTTTAAAATCACTTTTAGCCCTTTCTACAATTTCACGAGCCATGGCCTGAATTTGAGCATGTTTCAGCGGTCTTTTTCTAATTTTAACCAGTTCGATATTGCCTGGTTTTCCTTTTTTGGCCATGGGAACTACATTTTCTTTTAAATGAATGGACATGGTGTTTTTATCAAAATATTTAGCAATTGCTAATTCTTCATATTCAAGAATTTCCTGCTTTATAAAAACTACATCTAAGCCCTGAGCTTTTCCAACTTCTGATTGCACCCTATCACTTGTTACTAAAACTGCATCATGGTCTTTGGCAGTTCCCCTAATCATGGCATCGATTTCTCCACCTCTTGATAGCGATATCTCTTCTAAGGTAGGGCGTCTGCCTACAAATGTTAATGTAATGGCATCTGATTTATGAAGATCCTGTAAATTTTTTAGTTCTTCTAAACCATTAAAACCGGTTTCTCTTCCGCGATTGGCCTGATATTCTAACTCAGATACAACTGCTTCGGGTACTATCACCTCACTTCCCCTAAACTCTTCTTCCTGTACAATATTGGTGATACGTCCGTCCACAATAACACTTGTATCTGGTACAATTTTCATTTAACTCTCCCCATATATTTCATTCACATCAAAAACTTTTTTACCTACTTCTTCAAGTTTAACTGAATCATTTAGATCATCTAAGTCTATTTTCCGGTAAAAACAAGAGTAGTAACCGGTGTGACAGGCTCCACCTTCTTGTTTAACTTTCATAACCACAGCATCTTCATCACAATCAACAAAGATTTCTTCTACACTTTGAATGTGACCTGAACTTTCACCTTTTAACCAGAGCTTATTTCTGGAAGTACTCCAGTAATGGGCTTTTTTGGTTTCAAGTGTTTTTTGAAGCGCTTCCTTGTTCATATAAGCAACCATAAGCACTTGTGATGTTTCAACATCTTGAGATATAGCAATAATCAAATCCTCGCCATTTATATTATGTCTGAAATTTAATGAAATGGTAACATCTCCTTTTACGTTAAAGAGTTTTTAATATAATTTACAACATCTTCGATTGATATTAACTCTTGATCTCTACTTTTCATGTCCTTTACCGTTAATTTACCTTCTAAAAGATCTTTTTCACCAATTAAAATTACTTTTTTAACTCCTAAATTATCAGCATAAGTTAAAATCTTTTTCAGCTTTTTACGGGCCAGGTCTACTTCAGTGCTAATACCGGCGTTTCTCAAATTCTGGGCAATTTCAAATGATTTACCTCGGGTTGAATTGGATATAGGTGCCACAAAAACTTCACTTGATGTGGAAATACCTAAATCTGTATTTTCATGTAACAATGCATTCATCAACCGATCAAATCCAAAAGCAAACCCAGTTGATTCTATTTTTTCTCCACCAAAAGTTTCCACCAGATTGTAGGTTCCCCCACCGCAGATTTGCTTTTGAGCACCCAGCTTAGGAACATAAATCTCAAAAACCATACCGGAGTAATAGTCCAGCCCCCGGGCAATACCAAGATTTACTATATAATTATCCATCCCAAAATCATCAAGTGTTTCTAAAAGATCACTGAATTCATGCAGGGCTTTTAAAGCTAATTCATGCCCCTGAATTTCTTCTTTAACAGCATCTAAAATGTTGCTGTTACCTTTCATTTCAATGACCATTAGCAGAATATTTTTGGTCGCATTATCTATTTGAGTATTATTAAGATAGATTTCCAGTTCTTCAACATTTCCCTTATCAATTAATCCCATAATGTGGTCCTGGGTACTTTCATCAACTTCTGCTTCTTTTAAAAGACCACGGAGAAGTCCAAGGTGGCCAATATGTATCTCAAATCCTTCAAGTCCCAGTTCATTCAGGGCGTGATGAGCCATAGTAATCACTTCAGCGTCGGCTTCTGGAAATTTCCCACCAATCATTTCGCATCCAAACTGCCAAAACTGCCGGAATCTGCCTTTTTGAGGTCTTTCATATCTAAAACAACTCCCATAATAATACATTTTAATGGGCTTTGCGTTTTTCTGCATCTCATTCATATAAAGGCGGGCCACTGGAGCTGTAAGTTCAGGTCGTAGGGCTAAATCTCTTTCTCCTTTATCTTTAAAATTGTAAAGCTGGTCTACAATTTCTTCTCCAGATTTAGTGGTGAAAAGAGATAAATTTTCAAATATAGGAGTTTTAATTTCCTGATAAGCATAAATTTCAAATATTCTTTTTAGAGTTGATTCGACTTGTTTTCGTTGTTTCATTTCTTCAAAAAGAAAATCTCTGGTTCCTCGAGGTCGTGTTAATTCCATTAAATGTTCCTCCAGATGATGATGATTATTAATATAAAATCATTTTTTGTAATTGGATTCAATTAATTAAGATTTATATTTTGAATCTATTAATAATAGTGAATTTTGAGAATGGAATAATTGGTTCTATTAAACATATATAATATAATATGAGGTTCTTTAGAATAATTTTTGCCTTTGCACTTTACAATTGAAAAATAATAGGATAAATCGTGTTTGTATCAAAAATTGATCTAATCATAATATTTTAAGTATTCTTTTAGCATTTTAGGAAATGAATTTGCATTTAAAAATCTTAAACCCAATCTCTCTGCCCAGACTTTTATACCTTCATCTGCAGCGACCACTCCTGCTCCTAGTTCTTTGGCCAAAAGCAGCACATCTAAATCAGGGGCACTGTCCAGAGTACCTTTTCGAAGAGCAGCCCGGTATTTTTTACGGAAATCTTTGATAGCTTTACCAATAATCTCTATTTCTACTTTGCTTTTCTTTTCCCCGCGAGAAGTCATAACCATTGATTCAACAGAAGCCTCCCATATAGCAGTCTCTGAAATCTTCATACCTTTATTCATCCTCTCTCTCATATCATGGACATATTCATAAAATATTTCAGAAGGTATCTGGGTATCATATCGGTTAGGTGTTTTCTTAACAATCCATGTTTCTGCTTTAACCATAACTGATTCAGGGCACTCATAACGAGACATGTAATCTGAAAACTCTTTATACGTGATCGGGGGCATATGACAACTAATATTCAGCTTGATTCTGGAACGAGCAATCAGGTCCAGCATGGAATCCACTGACTTGTTGAGTTCACCATCACCTAACTTATCCCTTAACTGATTATCTGTAAAAGCAGTTGTATCCAGCACAAACCTCTGTTTAGCAAGCATAGTATCACTTTCCCCTCAAATATTCATTATTGATTAGACACGATTATCTTTTTTAAGATAAATCCAACCCCTTCGAAATAGATTCCATTTTTTAATTCATGGTCAAATATAAAATTTTTAACACTAGATTTTATCTAAAAATAGATTTATATAATTATTGATGTTATCTTCACTTATTTCTTAAAATATGCTAAAAATTTATTTTACAGTTTTAATATATTATGAAATATAGATCAATTTATAAAAATTTTGATCAAAAGAGGATTCTTTAATTAATTAACAAAAAAATAAGTATTTAATTAGAATTTAGAGTTTATAAACGGGTGAAATTTTGATTACAGGGAAAACAAAACTTTTAGGTTTAATTGGCGACCCAGTAGAACATAGCTTATCATCTCCAATGCATAATGCTGCCTTTGATTTTTTGGATATGGACTACGTTTATGTCCCCTTTCATGTTAAAAAAGAATATTTGGGCGAGGCCATAGTAGGGGCTCAAGCTTTAAATATTAAAGGTATGAATGTGACTATCCCTCACAAAAGGGAAATAATGAATCACCTGACCAAAATTGATAAAGCAGCTGAGTTAATTGGGGCAGTAAATACTATTAAATTTGATAGTGATGAAATCATTGGTTACAATACTGATGGTATTGGTGCAGTCAGGGCTTTAGAAGACATCGCTCCTGTAAAAGAAAAAAAAGTTGTCATCTTGGGTGCTGGAGGTGCGGCACGCGCAGTTGCCTTTCAATTAATATTATCCAAAGTCGACAAAATATCCATTCTGAATAGATCATTAGAAAAAGCAGAATCATTAAAGAAAGATATTGATGGTAAAATCACAAGCAATATAATTGCTGGTGGTTTAAATCTACTGGAAAAAGAGATTTCAAATGCAGACATTCTGATTGATACAACCCCCGTAGGTATGTATCCACATCATAATGATTCCCCAATTGTTTCTTTTGATATGATGCATAGTGATTTACTGGTTAATGATTTAGTCTATAATCCACTGGACACGGTTTTATTAAAAGAGGCAAAAAAAGCAGAAGCAAAAACAGTATCTGGTATAAAGATGTTGATATACCAGGGTGTTGAATCATTTAAAATATGGACTGGACAGGAACCACCAGTGGAAATCATGGAAAAAGCCGTACTCACATTATTATAATCAAAATCTTGAGTTAAAGTCGAACTCATAAATACATTTTCAATCGAATAACATCTTTGCACTGGATGTTGTTCTCAAGTATTTCTTCTTTATAAAATTCTTTATAATATTTGGTAAAATAATTAGGTTCAATGGCCACGATGCGAAAACCACATTTTTGATATAAGGCTATCTGATTTATACCACAATTCCCGGTTCCTATTTCAATAACCTTTTTTTTCCATTTATGAGCCAGAGAGATAACATATTTTATTAGCTGTGTACCAATTCCCTGTTTTTGAAATTCTTCCTTAACTGATATATTTAGAATTTCTAAAGTGAGAGGTCGTGTTGGGGTTGCGACAATTATTCCCACTACCTCTTTATTTAACTTTGCCACATATTTACGGCTACGATGTATATAATCTTCTAACATCTCTTTAGAGGAATCACCTAATAATAATAACTCGTAAATATTTTCATCGATTTCATTAATCTCTTCAATCTCTATTTTCAGGGTCATGGATAATACTTTTAATTAAAACAATATAAAACTTATTAATTTAATTTATAATTAATTATAAAAAGATTATTTGCAATTTCAATGTAATAATCATCTATTTTTACTTTTAATAGATTCAATAGCTTTTTTAAGGGCAATTTCAAATTCATGAGATTCTCCTTTTGAATTATTTAAGGCATTTTCGAGATAAGGAATAGTATCTTCATTTCCAATAGTTGCCAGAGCATTGGTGGCATTGACCCGGACAAAATAACTATCATCCTGCAGGGAATTTACCAGTGACTTTAAAGCTATATCATCCCCAATTTTACCCAGCGAGGTTACAGTACATGCTCTAAGGAGAAAATCATCTTCATTTAAAATTTTACTCAGGTGTTCAGATGCTTTACTATCTCCTAAATTACCTAACGCATCCACCACTTCACACTTAACATTCAAAGAACCATCTTTCAATGATTCTATTATGGGATCAATGGCTCTTTTATCACCAATAGCCCCTAATGCCAGAGCAGCATTTTCTCGAACATGCCAATATTCATCATTTAACAATTTGATTAATGAAGGAACTGCTTCAGGGTTTCGAATTCTCCCCAGGGATAAGATAGCTGCTTTGCGAATAGGCCAATAATCATCATTCAAACTATTGATTAAATTACCCACGCAACTGTCCACACGAAGATCTCCCAAAATATAAGCTGCCTTTTCACGTATTTTTTTATCTGCGCTATTGTCTAATGCATTAATAAGACCTGTAATATTCTGCTTTTCCTTCATTTCTTCTAAATCATTCATGGAAATCATTATTAATCGCCTTTTAATTAATTTGAAAAATTCTACTTTATTAACACCATTAATATAATAATGGTTCATTTTGTAAATAAATTTTTAATAATAAAGTTAATTTAATAAGGTGCAATGACAAAATAAAAATACTGTTAAAATCATTTTAAAAATAAGTTTTTTTAATAAATAAGCAGGATTTACTTTTAATTAAGAATACTCAACCTTAAATATTAATTTGGAAGTTAAAATTTTAAAAGATTAAAAATCCTCTAGGGATTAATATAATAGTTACTAACAACGGTGATTACATGAGCGGACCATGGGTAGAAAAATACAGGCCAAGTTCTCTGGATGAAGTAGTAGGCCAGGAACATATTATTCAAAGACTAAAAAAATATGTTGAAGAAGAAAGTATGCCTAACCTTATGTTTACAGGGCCTGCGGGTGTGGGAAAGACTACCACCTCTTTAGCTTTGGCTAAATCTGTTTTAGGGGAGTACTGGAGACAAAATTTCCTAGAACTAAATGCTTCAGATGCCCGGGGTATTGATACGGTAAGAACCAATATCAAGAGTTTCTGTAGATTAAAGCCAGTTGGCGCGCCTTTCAGGATAATTTTCTTGGATGAAGTTGACAACATGACCAAAGACGCCCAACATGCCCTTCGAAGGGAAATGGAAATGTACACCAAAACATCTTCTTTTATTCTATCATGTAATTATTCTTCGAAGATAATCGATCCTATTCAGTCACGTTGCGCGATATTTAGATTTGCACCAGTTAAAGGTCATCAAATTATAAAAAGATTGGAATATATAGCCAACGAAGAAAACTTAGCCTATGAATCTCAAGCCATTGAAACTATGGTTTACTTTGCAGAAGGAGATGTACGTAAAGCCATTAACATACTGCAGTCTTCATCATCTGTTGGGGAAAAAATAACAGAAGAAAGCGTATATGATGTGGTTTCCAAAGCCAGACCCAAAGATGTACGTAAAATGATATCTCTTTCATTAAATGGAGATTTCATGGGTGCGCGTGATACTTTAAGGGAAATAATGGTTTTGCAGGGTACCAGTGGAGAGGATATGGTTAACCAAATATATCAAGATGTTTCCCGTATGGCTATGGATGATGTGCTGGATGAAAAAGTTTATATAGAACTTATAGGTGCAATTGGAGAATCTGATTTCAGAATAAGGGAAGGAGCAAATCCTAGAATACAATTAGAAGCACTTCTAACTAAATTCTTATCAAGGGGTCGAAAATAGATAAGAAATGGTAACTCTTAAGAGGAAAGATTCGATGTTGTGGACGGAAAAATACAGGCCTAAAAGTTTTGATCAAATCATTGGCAATGCCAAGGTCATAAAAGAAATCAAAACCTGGGTAAAAAACTGGCAGTTGGGAAAACCTCAACAGTGTCTTTTATTAGTTGGTCCGCCAGGTACTGGAAAAACTACTTTGGCCCATGTGATAGCACAGGAATTTGCAGATTATGTAGAATTAAATGCCAGTGATAAACGTTCTTATGATATAATTATGAATACTGTGGGAGAAGCTTCAGCCACCAGATCCTTATTCAACCAGGGACTTAAGCTAATTATCCTTGACGAAGTTGATGGTATTCATGGCAATGATGACCGAGGTGGAACCAGGGCTATTGGAAAAATTATAAAGGAAGGAAAACATCCCATAATACTAGCAGCCAATGATCCATACAGCAAACGCCTTAAAACCATCAAAACAAAATGTAATGTTATTAAACTCCGTAAAGTACATACTAACTCCATAACAGCTCTTTTGAAAAGAATATGTGTAAAAGAAGGAGTTAAATTTGATGATACTGTACTTAAAGAACTGGCCAAGCGATCTAATGGTGATTTGCGTTCTGCTATAAATGACCTGGAAGTAATGGCTCAGGGTAAGGAAAATATTGATTCAAATGATCTTGTAGTGGTAGGTCAAAAAGATCAAATATCTAATATTTTTGATTCCGTTCGAAGGGTATTAAAAAGTAAAGATCTTAAAAAAATAAAACAGGCTATGCACTTAGATGAAGACCCTACACTTGTAATGGAAATAATTGCTGAGAATATCCCTAGGGAATATGAAAAACCTCATGAGATTGAACAGGCTTATGAAATGATTTCACAGGCCGATTTATATTTTGGAAGAGCAGTTTCCAGTAGAAACTATACTTACTGGAGATATGCCTCGGAATTTATGGGTTTAGGGGTGGCGCTTTCTAAGGATGAAACTTATCGTAAATTCGCCAGATACACTGGTTCATCATCATTTGCTTTACTTGGCCGTACAAGATCTAAAAGAGATTTGAGGGATAGAGTTACTTCTAAAATGTCAGAAAAACTCCATATATCTCGTCAAGTTGCCATAAGCCAGTTTCCATTCATGAATATAATGTTTGAAAATGATGAAATGGCCTATGAAATAGCCAGTTATCTGGGATTAGAAGACGACGAAATAAAATTATTTAGAACACGGAAAATCCCTAAAAAGATTATTAAAAAAATGACTGAAAAGAAAATACCTGATGCCGTGGCTTCTGAAGGCGGAGAATCGTCGTTGTTTTCATCTAATTCTCCTAAAAAAAGTGCAAAGTCTAAAACAGAAGTTTCTTCTAAAAAATCAAAAGCTAAAAAAGAAACTTCTAAAAGTAAAGAGGATACTTCTAAATCCCAACCTAATGAAGAGGAAAAAGAAAAGCAGACTTCCCTTTTCCAGTTCTAATTTTTCTATCAATAGAATTTCATTTCTCTGAAAGTGATTTTAAATTCAGTTCCATTCGTTGAATTGATTTTTAATTCACCATTTATTTGTTCAGTAAGGCTTCTTACTAACTGTAATCCTAATGACTGAGTATTTTCAATATCCAACTCTATGGGAATACCCACACCATCATCTAAAACTTTTAAAATATAATAATCATCTCTTTTATAAAAATCAATTTCTATGCTACCTGATCTACCCTCTGGAAAAGCATGTTTCATACTGTTGGTAATTAATTCATTAACAATAAGCCCTAGTGGTATGGATGTGTTTATATCCAGCATAACTGATTCTACATTCAATACAAGTTTTATTTTACTAGGATCTGGTACAATTGAATGATAAAGTTCAAGAGAAAATGCGCGAATGTATTCCCCAAAATCAATATTCTTAAGATCAGTTGATTTATATAATTTTTCGTGGATAAGGGCCATGGACTTTGCACGGTTTTGACTTTCTTTAAATCCTGCAAGTGCTTCTTTATCTTTTATATGGTATGATTGCAGGTTTAAAAGGCTGGATATTACCATTAAATTATTTTTCACCCGATGGTATATCTCTTTAAGAAGCATATCTTTTTCTTCTAGAGCTTTTTCTAATTGTAGGTTCTTTTTTACAAGTTCCCTTTGAGTATTAGTCAGTTCATTATTTAAGCGGGTTAATTCATCATATTCTGTTTCTTTAACCTTTGCCTGTGTTTCATAGAGGCATGTTTTTTTCAGTAATTTCCTTAAAATATTGGACTGTTCACTATTAATTTTATATATTTCTTCCCAGAATTTCTCTATATCCCCCCTTGACTTTACGGCAAAAATAAGTAAATCATCCTGGAATAAAAAACCTGAAAAAAGAAGTGTTATAATTTTATTATCAATATTTATATTCAATTCCCAATCAAACACTACTTTTTCACTTTGAAGTGTTTTAATAAAATCACATGCTTTTTCACGACTTTCTGCATCGACTAAATCAATAAGAGAGTCTCCTTTATTAAAATATTCTCGCAGGTGAATATCTTCATATATTAATTCATTAATCTCCCCTTCTGGATTACAGGATAATGCCATGGCTTCTATATTATTTTTATCTTTATTCATTTAATTCCTCTTTTAAATGAGTTTCCTGCCATTCAATCATCCAATCAATAAACGGTACTATTTCAATTGCACATTCTTCTGGAAGTGTTTTCATTATCTGTGTTCGATAGATTTTTAGACGAACCAATACATGTTTCATGGTCACATCATCATGTGGGAGCCGATCTTTTGCCCATTTAAGTTCATCTTCTAGTAAAGATATTTCACCTGTGATTAAGGCAGATTCTAACATTTTAGTCGTAAATTGCATCCCTAAAATCAGCAGTTTTTGGGCCTGATTTCCATGTTGAATTACTTCTTCTTTCCGCTTCATTGAAATTTGTACGGTTTTTTCTATGATTTCAGGGGCATGTTTTTTAAAACAATTCATGGTTTCTAAAGAAACAGGTGAAAACTGGTTATTGTCTGGCATAAAATAACCCATTAACTTTTTATTAATTGGTTAGCTTTTTTCACGGCTTCTAATGCATTAGGAGCATATGTATCAGCTCCAACTTTTCTCCATAATTCTGGAGCTGTAGAGAAGCTACGTCCACCTACCATAATTATTAAATCATCTCTTTCAGGAATTACTTTGATTTTAGATATTAAATCAATTACTGAGGGGATATTGTAATGAATGGAACAAGATATGGCTATTAAATCTGGTTTAAGTTGAGAAATAGATTCTAAAATGCTTGATGATGGAGTGTTTGCACCAAGGTAATAAGAATCCCAACCATTTAATTCAAAGATGTCTGCAACCATTCGCACTCCTATTTCATGCATTTCTTCTGCTGCACAGCTTGCAATAATCATGTGTCCATTTTTAGGAGTATTAAAAATTAGGGGGTATAATTCGGACATGATCTGCTGGGTAACAGCTGTACAATAATGTTCTTGAGCCACGTTGATTCTATTTTTCTGCCATAATCTTCCAATTTCATGTTGTGAGGCTTCAAAAACATGTAGGTATATATCTGTTAGAGAGATGCCTTTATTTACAGCATCATGTATCATTTTACTTGCCCTGTGCCGGTCAACATTCAAAAGAGCATTAAGATAATTTTTAGCAAGTTTGGTTAAATATCCAGATTCCTCTTGAAATTTATCCATCTAAACCCTTCTTTTAGAAATTTATGAAAATAAAATTACTTATAATTATTATTAAATACTTATAGGATTTAAAAAATAAATAGTTTATTATGAAATTATATTTTTTTTATTAAGAAAAGTGCTGGCTTTAAAAATATTTTCCCTGACTTGAGGAACAACATCCTCTAAAAATATTAAAAATTCATGAGATATCTCGTTTTCCATTTCAACTTCGTGTGTGTCTTTTAGTTTTAACCAGGAATATATCCATTCCAGAGGCACGTTGATTAAGGGATAGATTAATTGTTTGCTGCCTTTTTTATCTTGAAAACTTAGTAAATCGATTTTTTCCCCATGAAATATCTTGTATAAAATAGATGCAACTTCGTGATCTAAGGTTAAGGGAACTACTAGTGCATCAAAATCATATTCTTCAATATCTTTTAAATTGAATTCTCTTTCAATTATTTCGATTCCATATTTTCGTGAGTATGGTTCTAGAATCACAGAGACTGCCTTATTGCAGGGGTCATTATTGGAATTTATTAAAACTTTTGTTCTTGGTTTAAGGGCTTCTCCTAAAACCCGGGAAGATCTGAGGCATATTTTTTGTAAAATAGTGGATCTAACAACTTTTATGGCTGGATATTTTTTTTTAAATAACTCCTCTTTTTTTCGGGAAAACTTAGAAAACCGCAGGTTATTGATATAAATATCGGGCGGAATTACACTTATAAATCTACTGTCAACCCCAATCTGCTTTAAAAAGCGCAGTATTTCTTTTTTATTATAATTTGAGTTCTCAGCGGACATTAATTTCCTCTTACTATCTGTCTTGATTATAATTTACTATTTTGAATAATATTTATAAAAATTCAGGGGGATTGATATTATGGTTATAGTTTATATTAATTATTTATTTTCTTATGGATTTTCACTGTTTTGGATAATAAAATATTTTTAGATTTTACAGTTTTTTAGGGTGTATAATTATTTACAACTCTATTGGTTGTATATTAGAATACTTTTTAATTCCTATAATTAATTTAGGAGAAAAATTTTTTTAATTTAAAATAAAAATATTATTTAAAGTTATTTTCAGGGATCAAATCTACGTTATCAAAGGGATGTTATGGGGGAAGTTTATGCTTAACATTTTTGGCCGAAAAAAAGATGAGGATGAAAATTTTCTAGAAATTGTTCTGGATGAAGCCGTCGATTGCCTTTGTGATTTCACCTATAATTTTTACTGGCAACATCAAGGAGAAAAAATGGATCCTGATGAAAAAATACCTGGTAATGATTACAGCTACCGGGAAATAGTGGAAAAACTAAAAAATGGACAGAATATCAAAATTATTGGTGATGTAGGTCATAGATTGTGTTCAAGCATGGGAGTAGACCTTCAATACTTCGGTGGAAGTGGAGGGGAAGTTGAAGTGGGAAATATAATTGTGGATGGTGATGTGGATACGCGCATGGGAATAAGCATGGTCAAAGGGATTATTTATGTCAAAGGAGAACTAAAAGAACCATTTGGTAATCTAATAGAATTAAAATCAGATAAAAAAGGATATCAAAAATATAAATCCATCACTGATATCATGATGCATGGATTAAATGGCGAAAAATTAATTGACTCTGAGCTAATAGGAAACAAATTGATAATTGAACCGGGTCATATTAGAGATACTGTGGGCGCCCGACTAAATAGGGATGCTGAAATAATTCATAATGGGAATGTTGATCTTTCAACAGGAATATTGATGCGCCAGGGGATAGTAAGGGTGAATGGGGATGCTGGTAAAAATACAGGAGCTCTTTTAAATGGGGGGACAGTTATCATTAATGGAGATTGTGACGATTTTTCTGCTATTGATATGATTAATGGTGCACTGGTTGTTAATGGAGATGCTGGAAAATTTATGGGTGCTCAGCGAAAAAACGGGGTTATATTCGCCAAAAAAGGAAGCCCCATACCACCAACAACCAAAAAAAAAATGGACGACGTGGATAATGATAATTTACTGCGTTGGGGATTAAACCCATCCCATTTCAAGAAATTCGGTTGATTTAATATATTTTTTCTCACCATAATTTTTTTTTAAACAATATTAATTTTTAAGTTAATATTTTTTTCATAATTTATATGTTATAATAACCAAAAGTTAATATATTAGATGCACTGTATATTATATGAAATTTAATAATAAATTAAGTTAGAGACTATGGAGGAAAAATCCAAAATGAAAAAAGTAAGTACATGGAAGCTAAAACTCAGAATGACTTTAGCTATGATGCTTTTCGGAATCCTTCTTGCAGTTTTAGTAACTGTTGTAGGGGTTGCAGTGGGAATAACTACACCTGCATTTTATGCTGGATTCTTTTTATTAATCCTATTATGTCAATATCTGGCAGGACCAAAACTAGTTGAAATGTCCATGAAGGTTCATTATGTTTCACCTGAAGAAGCACCAAATCTCCACAGGATGATTGATGAACTTTCCATGAATGCGGGAATACCAAAACCAAAAGTTGGAATATCAGAATTCCCAATTCCAAATGCGTTTGCCTTTGGAAGAAGACAAAAAGACGGCCGTGTCTGTGTAACCAGGGGGCTTATCAATAAATTAAATGAAGGCGAATTAAAAGCAGTTTTAGGTCATGAAATTTCTCACATTAAACACCGTGACATGATTGTAATGACCTTAATTAGTGCTGTTCCTGTAATTTGTTACTGGTTGGCATGGAGTACTATATTCAGCAGTGGCGATAACGATAGCTACTCAGCGATAGTAGGTATTGCTGCATTTGTAGCTTACATCATCGGACAGTTAATAGTACTATTTGTCTCCCGTGTCAGGGAATACTATGCTGACAGTGGTAGTGTAGCCATTGGGGGAGAACCCCATCACTTGGCCAGTGCACTTTACAAATTGACTTATGAGTCTGCATCTGCTGATAAAGAACAGCTAAAAGAAGTTCAAGGTTTCAAAGCATTTTTCGTCAATGACATTTCAGATGCCCGAAATGAAATTCAGGATTTAAGTCAACTTGATCTGGATATGGATGGAACATTATCTCCAGCAGAGCTTGAGAGACTCAAATACGACAGAATCAATTTAAAAACATCCAGTAAAGTATTTGAACTATTATCAACTCACCCTAATATGGTCAAAAGAGTTAAAAGATTGGCTGAAATGAGCTAATCTAAATTTTTTTTATTTTTACAAGTTGATAAGCTCATGAGCTAAAATATTAATTGATATATTTTTCTAGAAATTAGATGCTGCGTTTTCCTATTATTATTAACCAATTAAACCTAATTGAAGTAGTTTTATCTAAATAATGAGAAAATCACATAGATAATTTCTATTTTTTAAAATAAAAAGAATGAGGATATTTAATAATCCTCCACAACACCCACAATGTAACTTTTAGGGACCCAAGTATTGAGGGGGGTCTCAGTAATTATATAATTACCTTCATAAGTGGTCTTAACTTCTTTATTATCACTAATGAGGTATACTTTGTCGCCCTGAATTTTACCCACTCTTTTTACAATTAAATCATATTCAGGGTGTTTGGAAATAACGATATCCCCTACTTTGAAATTATCTGTTTTAAGTACCATGAGTTCCTGCCCATCTTTTAAAGTGGGATACATTGAATTTCCACTTACAACAGCAGGCATAGGGAGCTGATTTTCTCCAAACTGGGATTTTATATTAACTTTCACGTTATTATAGTTATATTCTTGGGTTATGTCGGTTACCTTATTTTTTATACTTTCAACAGTACTGTCGGGGTCTTTTATAACTTCACTACAGTACTGTACTATTTTTTCTTCCATTGCAGTGGGGGCATGTCCAAAAAGTCCAGTAGAAGTGGAAACAGTTACCTCTGAACCATTAGTTTTAATGTCTACTGTTACAGCATTAGATAATTGCCCAATAGCTACAACAGACCCTGCTACTATTAGAACCAAAATTAAACCAAGGATTATCAAGGAATTCTTACTCAATATATCATCTCCAGGTTACTGATTGACCTGTAATTTAATAATAAAAAAATTTTACTGATTTTTTTAATTATATATAAAATGCATATAATCTTATAATATTATATATTCGTTATTCAATCTTAGTTAAATACTCTTATTTTCTAATAGTTTATCCAGTATAAACCTAGTGCTTTCTAAGTCAAGTTGCCCTGGGGCAGTTTTTGATCCTGCAGATGCAAATGTGAATGGTGAACCAAAAAGTGGCGCCACTAATCTGGTGTATTTTCCTATTTCTCCCATAGAAATACCCACAGTATTATCTTCTTGAGATAAAATATTTAAAACGGATAAAGTATCCTCTATTTTAAGAGGCATAACTGCAAATTTAGCAATATCTCCAATTTCTTTCTCATGTTTAACAATATTCAAAAGTTCACTTTGTGGTGGAGTTTTTTCAAAATCATGGAACGAAACTATAGTTTTGGTATTTAATTCTAATATTCGCGAAAGGTTTTCTTCATCTGTTTGAAGTTCGATATCGACATATTCTGCCTTTGAGCTGGCAGATATAAGGATATTTATTCTCTCTTCCTCGGTTCCTTTGAAAAAACCTCCCTCTTTCAGGGTTCTATTGGTCACAATAAGTGGAAAGTTTATTTCACCCACAAGTTTTTTAATATTTTCAGGAGTAGGATTTTGAATAGCATCGATTCTAAGCTCTAGAATATCTGCACCCTTTTTTATGCACGATTTTGAAACTTTCAAAGCATTTTCTATGCTTTTTTCGAAAATTGGAACACATATTTTAGGATTGTCACTCACTTTCTGCACTAACCTTCAATTGTTAATTAATAATTACTTGATTAAATTTTCCTATATCTAAGGGTATAATTTGATTTTAGAGGATTATATTTTTCTCCATATCTGTTATATTATTATTTGAATTTTAGGGGATTATAATTTCCCTATTTAAAAATTTTTTATCTAGCTACTTGAATAAATGGATGGTAATCTTTTTGGGCCAATTTGTAAAAATTTGGGTATGATTTTGGCAAAACTATTAAATACTGCTTATATAATCTAAATGTGGTAAGAACCTATTTTAGGATGTGAAAATTATGAAAGAAATGATCCAAAAAAGACCAGTGATCCTTGGAATTGCTATAATAATAGTGCTTTATTTAGTATCTTTAGTTTCTGGTCAAAGTTTACTATTCCCCTCATTTTTAATGACAGGAATAATTGTGGGGTTCATGGTTGGTGGAAGTTATAAACATGGAGCTATTAATGGAACAATATTTGGTATAAAATCTGCATTAATAGTCACTTTATTAATGATTCTAATACTGTACTTGCAGGGTGCTGCAGCTTATTTAGGTTTGATTGCCTCCACAATTCTACTTTACTTCATTGTTGAAGTTGTTGTATCAGTAGTTGGTGGAGTCATAGGATCTTTAATAAGATCTGAGGTCGAATTAGACCGTGATTATTCAGAGGATGAAGAATAAAAATTCTATTTAATTATTTTTTATTTTATTTTCTAAAACTAACTTTATCATCAAAAATATATTATCCTTAAGACTAAGATAATTCTAATGTTTTAATAATGAATGATTGCAATTTAAATCATTAGTTATAAACTATGAAATCTGTGATTTTACATAGACTCATAAAAATAACAGTTAAATTAATTGGATGGGTGATTTTAGTGAAGATAACTGCCATAGGTGCGGATATATCAAATAACGATACTTCGTGCAGTAAAAATTTAATAAAAAATCTTGAAGGACAAATACATGCTTTAATAGATATGGGAGCCGAAAAAGCAGCTTTAACTAACATCACTGGAGACGACGTGGTTATAAGTGCTTTTGTTGAAGACGATTTACTGGAGGAAATTAACCGAGGTATCGTGGATATCCTGATAGATAAATCAGAAGATTTAGGTGATGTCAAGGGAATATCACCCACACCAGAAGGGGCAGGTGAAGGTATATCATATGCCGAAGCAAAAATCCGCCAGGATAGATTTCCGGATGCAGTTATACTTGCTTTTGATACATATGGTGGTGAAGGATTCGTTGGAAATGTAGCAAACTCTGCAATAAGGGCAGCCTCTGGAATGGCAGGGGTAACCGATGTCAGTGCAGAAATAAAGCCTAGGATTAATAAAATTCCTGGAGTGGGTTATGTCTCTGATAAAACTGATGATCCCGTAGTGGTTGCATCTATAGAAGATCTTGAAAGTGTAGGGAGTGCTGCAAGTGCAATGCTAGGGGCAGCATTAGGAAATAAAAATGTTTACCTTGTAAAAAGAGGGGCGCCTTCTTATGTAATTCCCGGAAGTGTTATAGTCTCTGCTACAGCTTTTATGAATGGTAATATAATTGATCTGGCAGTTCCTTTTGAAGAGAGAACCCGGATTCTAAGAATTTAGCAAATCTTTTTTTTTTATATTGTGGGCTAAATATTAATTTTATTTAGCATTAACCATCTAAAAAATTAATTAATATGATAGACAATAATTATACTAGTTAATAGAATAATAATGTAAGATATTGTTATTTAATATATTACACTCAAAAACTATTCAAAAAACCATTATTAATATGTTAATTTAAGAAATGAAAAATCAAATACATATTAGATATACTATTGATAATCAAGGGGTTTAAAATGATACTACTGGATAAGGATACTAAATGTTTAGTACAGGGAATAACAGGTAAGCAGGGTTCTTTTCACGCCCAGCAGATGCTGGATTACGGGACTAACATTATTGCAGGCACCTCGCCGGGTAAAAACAGAATGAACTTTGGCCCTATAACTGTTTATGATTCTGTTGAAGAAGTAAAAGAAGAAATGGATGTTAATTCTTCCATAATTTTTGTACCAGCACCATTCGCCAAAGACGCAGCATTTGAAGCTATCAAACACCTTGATCTGGTGGTAATCATTACAGAACATATACCTGTCCATGACTCCATGCAGATAATGGAATATGCCTCTAAAAATAATACCACTATAATTGGCCCTAATACTCCTGGAATCATTTCTCCAGGTGTGGGAAAACTGGGAATCATGCCCACTCATATATTTCGGGAAGGAAATGTGGGTATAGTTTCCCGTAGTGGCACATTAACTTATGAATTCGCTAACCAACTAACAAATGCTGGAATGGGACAGAGTACGTGTATTGGAATCGGTGGAGACCCTGTGGTAGGGCTGGACTTTGCCACAGTATTGGAAAAATTTGAAAATGACCCTCAAACTGATTACATGGTTATGATTGGGGAAATAGGGGGCAATGCGGAAGAGCAAGCGGCAAAATACATCGAAAAAAATATCTCCAAACCAGTATTCGCTTTTATATCTGGAATCACAGCCCCCCCGGGGAAGAAAATGGGGCATGCTGGAGCAATAATTGAAGGTGAAAGTGGTACAGCAAAAAGTAAAATTGAAGCTCTTGAAGCAGCAGGGGTTAAAGTTGCTGAGAGGCCATCCCAGATAGTAAACTTGATAAATGAAATTAAATATTAAAATAAGATATAGATGGATACTAAATACATCATTAAAGATTATTAATGGTTGTTAATCATTTATAAACTCCAATAGTGAGACATATGATAAATGAAAATGAAATAATTAATAAACTCGCATCAGGCGAAATTAAACTTCATGAAATTGAAAAATACGTAGAATCTGTTACTCAGGCAGTGGATATCCGGCGTAAATTTATTGAAACTGTTTCTGAAGGTAATTTGGAACATGTATCGCAATATACCCTTGATATGGGGGAGGCTATGAAGAAAAATATTGAAAACCCCATTGGTACTATTCAAATACCTGTAGGCGTGGCCGGACCTTTAAAAATGAAGGGAGAATATGCTAAAGGCGACTTTTATGTTCCATTAGCCACTTCCGAAGGTGCACTGGTAGCATCAGTCAACAGAGGATGTTCTACTATCAAAGAATCAGGAGGAGCCATAGTTAGAATAATTGGTGATAAAATGACCAGGGCTCCTGTTATTAAAACAGAATCTGTTGTTGAGGCCTTAAAAATAAAAAAATGGATTGAAGAAAACTTTAAAGATCTCAAAGAAGCTGCAGAATCCACTACTCGGCATGGAAAACTATTAAAAATTGATCCAGTAATTGTAGTGGGGCGATATGTGTACCCTCGATTTGTATACAGCACTGGCGACAGTATGGGTATGAATATGGTCACCATAGCCACAGAAACAGCATTAAACTTATTAAATCAAAAAACAGGCGCTCATGCAGTGGCACTAAGTGGAAATGTTTGTGTTGATAAAAAACCCGCTGCTATAAATTTGATTGAGGGAAGGGGAAAAAGTATTGTGGCAGAAATTGTGGTGCCTAAAAATATAGTGGTTAAAAAATTAAAAACCACACCTAAGGCCATAGAGGAAGTTAATATATCAAAAAACTTTGTTGGATCAGCCATATCTGGTAGTATGGGATTCAATGCTCAGTATGCTAATATGATTGGGGCACTGTTTTTAGCCACGGGTCAAGACGAAGCCCATATTGTGGAAGGAAGTCTGGGAATAACCACAGCTGAGGATAAAAATGGTGATCTATATTTTTCAGTTACCCTACCTGACGTACCTTTGGCTACATTTGGAGGAGGCACTCGCCTAGAAACTGCCAGAGAATGTTTAGAGATTATGGGAGTTATGGGTGATGGGAAAGTTCTAAAATTTGCAGAAATCGTGGCAGGGATAGTCCTTGCAGGTGAATTATCATTGCTGGGGGCACTTGCTGCAGGACATCTGGCAAGGGCACATAAAGATCTGGGTAGAGGATGAATAAACACTTTATTTATTTTGAAACGTTGAACAAAAGTATCTTTATTCCAGGAGAAAAACTTCAATGAACATAAGAGAATTTATTCATGAATATTTTAAAATGAGCCGGTATGTTGCTTTGGGAACAATGGATGGCATACTTGCAGTTATGGGGGTTACTCTTACGGCAAGTGGAGTTGCAGGTATGGGTGGTGCCGAAATCTCTAACTATTTGATAGGGCTTACTGGATTAAGTGGAGGAATAGCTTTGGCCATGTCCAATGCATTTGGTTCATTCATTGGCGAACGTGCCGAAGAGACCCGTACCATGAGAGACCTGGAAAAGAAGATGGTATTGGAAGAAGGCCAGCTTGATGATACTATCATACACAAAGAAGCCAAAAGAAGAATTTATATGAGTATGTTCACTCATGGATTTTCCAGCTTTATAGGGGCATTTGTACCAGTTCTTCCGTTTTTATTAATTGCCAGTAGGATGACCGCTACATGGGTAACTGTAATACTCTGTTTCATTGCACTGATTTTATTAGGAATATACCTGGGAAAAGTTTCCCGTGAAAGTTTATTCAAAACTAGTGTAGAAATAGTAGCAATAGGTGTTTTAATTAGTCTGGTGAGTTTCTTAATTGGTGGATCTCACTAAAAACTTTCATTTAATCAGGTAATGATGATTAAGGGAGTAATTTTTTATCAAAGATCTGCAAAGGTACATTTTTTAAATCACTACTATTCTATTCCATAAACCTTTTTTATATTTTCTGAGTGAATTTTATATGCATCATCCTCGCTTATCAAACCTTTTTTAATAAATTCCAGTGTTCTGCGAGGGACGGTTTTTGGCCCTAAAACTGCGCCTGGACGGCTGGCATCATCTAAATAATCAGTTTCCATTAAAAAATAATTACTTTTTTTTATACCTTTACTAACCACGTCTCTTGTAGCAATAAGAGATGGTGTAAGGCCATGGTTTTCTATTTCATCAGTATAGGGGCCTGAGAAGTGTTTAATTAATTTGTATCTTTTAAGGCCAGCTTTATCTGCCATTAAGGCAAATTCCTTAAATTGGGGTTCTTGCGAGGTTTCTGTGTGTAATTGTACTGGACAACCGGCATCCCTGGCCAGTTTCATGGTGTAAATCATTATTTCATTCTGCAAATCCCATTCTTCAGGGGATACTTCATAATGTGGTCTGCCGATTTCACCTATAGCCACGGCTTCTCCTTCTAAAACCAGTTTTTGCGCATAATCCAGGCCTTTTTTAACCATGTCTCTGGCGGTATTAATATTTTTACCACTCTCAAGTAACCTGGAAAGCTCAGCAGGGTGCAAACCAACCACGGCATAGGCTTCAACTTCACTCTCTGTATTGATTTTTTTAACATAATCTAAAACAAGGTGCATTGCTTTTTGAAAATTGAAGGGTTCTCCAAATGTCCAGGATGGTTTGTTAGGAATTATCATTCTTTTTCCTCCTGAACGGTGGAATGTTTGAGCAATCTTCAAAGGCCCTTCTCCATTATAGGGATCTACGTGTATGTGATTATCAGTAATGGGGATATCCATAATATCAACCTGAAAACAATTTCTTAAATAATATATTGATTTGTATTTATTTAAAATGGTTTGATTATTTAGATTTTAATATAAGAAATCTTATGGATTTTTTAATATTTCTAATTTATTGATAAGACTTTGAATTAGATTTAAAAGGAATAAATCATATTATAATTAAAATAAAAAAAGATTAAATTAATGCATTCTTTAAAAAATAATCTTATATGGATCTTTTTTCGTGTTTTTCCTGACTGCATGGGCTTATATTTGCAATTGATGAAGTATCATTAAGTTTTTCCACATATCCCATTTTTTCTAAAACTGCTTTTGTATCTACTTTAGTCTTGAAACAACCGTCTCTAGATAAAGGAACACCTTGAGGTGAGAATTTAGATAGTTTCATCATAGCTATATTTAGGTCTTGGTAACAGGCCACACCTAGCACGGCTTTAAAGTTGTTTTGTTCTATAATTTTTTTAAGGAACGTGGATCCGGGTATAATAAATACTTTATATCCTTTATTTTCTGCTTTTTCTTTTAAAAATCCAATAACACATTTGTTGCAGTGTGTACAAATCAAACCTGAAGATTCTAGTTTTGCTTCGCATTCAGGATGCCTTAAACAGTGAGGTAAAACCAGAAGTCTATCTTCGCCATCTATGGACTCATAGCTTTTCTTATTCACTTTGTTACGTACTTCCACACCCATATGGTCGACCAGTTGTTCATCAAAACCCATGCTTTCTGAAAATTTTTTAAATGGGCCGTAAAATAGGTCAATGGTAAAAAGCATGACTTTTGGAAAGATTAATTTATCCTGTTTAATAAGGACTTTACCTAAAACAAGGCTTATTAAAAGCAATGCAAGTACAATTACTCCTGCTAAAAATACCATTTGTCCAAATATTTGATAAAATTCGCTGAACATTTAATCCCTTTAATTTTTAATAGTTTGTTGATAAATAATTTTTAAGAATATTAATCAAAAAAATAGCTAAACATAATTATAATCAGTATTATTTATTCATTGTATCTGGCATTATATAAACTTGATGATGGGATCACTTTTTCTCAGATGATTAATACTAATATTTAGTTTATTAAACAAAGAAGTAACAATAATTTTGTGAAATTAATAAATCAGGGATTCTTCTTTGTCATCCTTCTTTTTAAATTCTTCTAATATTTTAAAGGCCATTTTTTGGACATGCGGATCTTTATCTAATAATGCCTTTGACACTTCATCTATAGAATTAATTCCCTCAATATGGGCAAGTGCTTCTAAAGCAGTGCACCGGACCGACCAGTTTTTATCCTGGATGGCTTTTGTAATTTTTTCTTTCACTTCGCTCTGACGATAGTCTGCTAAATTTCCCAGAGCCTGAGCTGCAACAGCCCTAACACCCCAATTATCATCTTCAAGAGCATTTAAAAGGTATTTGATGCAGTTTTCCGTCCCAATTTGACCCAGTGCCCGGGCTGCTTCCTTTCGGGCATATTCATCTTTACTTTTTAAGGTTTGAACAAGTTCCTTAAAATCATGATCCAGACGCATATGGTCTATTTTTGATCCAGAAACATTAGTCATATTTGGTTTCACCCGAGATTTATTTACGCAGGAATTTATTTTCAATCCAATTTTTACTTTCTCTCTTTTTTTTAAATATAATCTATTAAATTATAATCTTGGAATCTAAACATTTTCTATCTTTAATTTTTCAACGTTGCCTTCAATTAGAACTCCATCATCTGTCGCGGTCAATTTAACACCGGATAAATCTTCACAGGAACAGAGAATATCTTGCTCTGGATGGGTCCCAGGTATAATATTACAATCTAATCTAATCTCGGGACCCACTGCAACCACCATTTTAAGGCGCTGGGATGTGGGATGGTCGTCATCAAGTACTATTATAGGCGAACCAATTTCTCGCAATAGGTAAGCCATGCTTTTAATACCCTTTTCGATAATCTCCCCTTCTCCAAATGCAGATATAACTAGTAAATCTTCTTTTTCTAGGTATACCACAACCTCATCATCGTCAGGAGTCCCTATAAATACCATTCTAGGTGCACCGGATTTTACAATACCCAGGGTCCCTGATTTTCCTAATAAAAATAAAATTTGTGTGGAGTCTATTGGGAGCATTCCACGTTGTCGGATTGGCATGAGGGACATATTACTCGTTTACCTATTCCTTTAAACTCATTTCCACAATCTAAGCATTTACAACGTTTAGTTTTTAATTTTTTCATTTTAATGTCCGCCATGGGACCACCCACAGTACACATAATATCACCAGATTTGCCTATGTATTTGTTATTATTTATTTTTTTTTATCTTATTTTATGCGTTTTTTGAGTATATTTTATATTATTATAGAGGAACTAATTATAAAAATAAAAATAGAATATTAAATAATAAAAAATGTTTTATCCATTATTTTTTTATCTTAAAACTGTTATAACTAAATAAATCCAAGTCATAATAATATATATTCTAGAAAATTACAAAAAAGACAGCCATATAGATATGAGAAAATTGGGATATGCCCTATATTTACTATTACGGTGAATTGGTGAGACAATTGAAAAATCTTATTTTTCCATTTACAGCTATTGTAGGTCAAGAAGACGTTAAAAAAGCCCTTATATTAAATGCAATTAACCCCGGTATTGGTGGGGTATTAATAAAAGGGGACAAAGGAACTGGTAAAACCACCTCTGTGAGGGCGCTAGCAGATTTATTGCCCTTGATATCAGTAGTTAAGGGATGTTCATTTAACTGTGATCCCAATAATAAGGATTCTCTCTGTGAAATCTGCCAATCTCGTGACATGGAAATTGAAGAGCAGAAAATGAGAGTAGTAGAACTTCCATTAGGATCTACTGAAGATCGTGTGGTGGGATCTATTGATATTCAGAAAGCATTAAAAGAAGGTGTGAAAGCATTAGAGCCGGGTATTCTCGCTGAGGCCAATAGAAACATCCTTTATGTGGATGAAATTAATTTACTGGATGATCATCTGGTTGATGTTCTTTTAGATGCTGCTGCATATGGGGTTAATAATGTGGAGCGTGAGGGGATTTCCATATCACACCCATCCGAATTTATATTAGTGGGAACCATGAACCCTGCTGAAGGAGAACTAAGACCTCAACTTTCAGATCGGATTGGTTTACATATCATAGTTCATAGTATACATGATATAACTCATAGAGTGGCGATTATGCAGAGAAGGGAACAATTTGAAAAAGACCCTGAGTCCTTTAAAAAATCATTTGAAAAAGATCAACAAGAGCTGTTGGATAAAATTATTCAGGCCCGAAAAATAATAGGTGAAATACAAATTGACAATCATTCACTGGAATTAATAGCCAGAATATGCGTGGAAGCCGGGGTTGATGGCCATAGGGCGGATATTGCTATCTTGAAAACTTCTAAAGCCATAGCTGCTTATCAAGGCCGAATGAAGGTAACTGAGGACGACTTAAAAGAAGCTATTACTCTTGTTTTAGGAGATAGGATGCCTGGTAACTTTTATGATCCTGATAGAGTCCAGAAACAAATTGAAAAAGCAAAAAGTGACATGGAAAAGGAAACTCAAGAAGAAAATGATTCGGATCAAGGGCCTGAAGATGAAGATAATTCAGATAAAACACCTCAAACTTTGGATGAAGATTCTGAAGAAGAAAAAGGAGATGAAAATAATCAACCATCTGAAAATCCGGACAATCAAAATCAAAATGAAAACTCTAATAATGATACTTCACAAGAAGAAGTTACTCTTGAAATAAATATGCAGGAATATGATGAAAAAGAGGATGAAGATCAAAAGGAATCTCAGGGAAAATTAAAGGGACAATCCTTAGATAATGATAAATTTAGAGACGATGAAATTGAAGCCGATGAAGAGGAGGTTGATATAAAAAAATTGCTTAAAATGAAAGGAAAGAAGAAGGAGAGGCTTTATGGTAAAAGAGTATCATCTAAAACTGAAAAGGGTAAATATGTGAAAAGTAAGATGGCATCCCCTAAACCTGGGGATATAGCGATAGATGCTACTTTGCGTGCTGCAGCTTTAAGATCGCGTGGGGAAATAAAGGTTGAAAGTGATGATCTAAGGGAAAAAATTAGAAAACATGGGGCTAGAGCTTCAATAGCCCTAGTAGTTGATATAAGTGGATCCATGTTTTCTGAGAGAAAGGCCCACAAAATAAAGGGAATATTAAACCAGATAATGAAAGACGCAGATCGCCACAAAGATAAAATAAGTGTAATTGGATTTAAAGGTAAGGATGCAGAAGTAATCATCCCTACAACTAAAAGGGCCATTTCATTCCAACAGAAAGTGGATCAAATCAGGGTCGGTGGAACCACACCAATGTCTTCCGGCCTAAAAAAAGGTTTAGCTATATTAAAAAATGAAAAAAAAAGCAATGAATTCATTCCGATGCTGGTTTTACTCACTGATGGGATGCCTAATGTGGGAATTGATGGGAGCCCTAGTAAGGAAGTAATGGAGATCGCTTTAGAATTAAATGAAAATGAGATTCACACTGTAGTTGTTAATTTTGAAAAATCAGTTTCATTTGGCCGTAATTTTAACATGGAAATAGCAATGGCTTCTGGGGGTCGTTACTATGAATTAGAAGAGCTTAAAAATCCAGGTAAGGTTATGGGCAAAATTTTAGATTATGAAAGGGGTTTATTTTAATTCTAATTCTAAATACTTATTATCTATTTTCCATATAATAAGAGAATCAATTATATGACTTCTTTCAGATAGTTGATGCATTTTCCTTGTGGTTGAGATTCAGGATCTGCATTAAGTTTATATGTAAATTCTTTTTCAGTGATTTTTTCCAGCAAGCTAACCAGAATAAATGATCGCAAACATACTTGGGGCGTTATTTCTTTTTTTAAGAAATCATTACAAGCCTCTGCTCTACATCCCGCAATGGAAATAGATAGCACTCCTTTATCATAACTGGCACTGACGGTATCTTCTTTAAAAAAACCCACATTTTCCAAACATCTTATTATGGATTTCATTATTTCTAATAGATCCTCATCTTGTGGTGAAGTTTGTATATCACACGTAATTTTTAAATGATTTACCAGATAATCTGCAGCATTCCATCCAACTCTCCGTGTGTAAACTATATTATTACCTAACAATTCGTTGCTGGTTTTTCCAATACCATAAAGCCAGCTACTCATGAGAAGATAATATAATTCTTCTAAATCTATTTTGGCATTATTGTCCTGCATTTTCAATCTCCTTTTAAAAATCCTGAATAATTTGCACGGTTTCTGATATTATTTCATATTAAGACCTCAGGAATTACTTTCCGTTATTTAAAAAATAGTCTATTTTCATTTAGTTATGAGTTTGTAAAATTAGATGCAAAATATATGTATTTACATATTGTTCATAATTTTATTGACTCGTGATGCAATAGATTCCATTTCAAAAAGGATAAGGCCTAATTGTGCATCAGGTTCAGTTAAAGCGTTTAAAATAGCTTTTTGTCCTGCAGGAATCAATACAATAGTTCCTTTATCTGTTTTAACTGAAATTTGACTAACTATTCCTGTGGTCATCTGGTTGGATGCAGCTTCTGCTGCCCCCATAATGGTAGAACATAAGGCTGAGAATATGCGGGCATCCACATCTGGGGGCGTTCTGGAATTTATTAACAGCCCTTCTTTTGAAACAATTCCACTTGCTTTTATTTGTCCCACTTGCATAAGGCTGCTAAGTGCATCATCAAGTTCTTCTTTTTTAGTTTTACCCATTTATTCCCCGCCATTTATTATTAATATTATATTAAAATATCTCTATTTTCTGTCTGATTAATATTTTACAATTCATGAACCTTAAATTTTTATAACTTTGATTAATGGAAAGTAGAAGGTAAGGTCTCAACTTTAATTATGATATGGATTGAGTTTAAAATTTGACTCGTAAATAATCAATGTACTTTATAATAACTTCTTATAAAATTGCTTTAATAATAAAATCTTCTAAATAAGACTGAAATGTGATTATTACATATAACTAGTAATTTCAGTACTTCTAATCATTTCTCCTTACTTATTATTTGATACTTGTATTTTATATATGTTACTTCATTTATTACTTAAATAATTTATAAAAAGGAGGGTGCCTCTAAAAATAAAAAAATATCAATATTTTTTTACTAAAAAATTTTAAAATCTAAACTTTTTATTTTAAAGTGATTATTATTTCTTCAAAATAGGGTCTGGCTTGAGTCCCATTTCTTGGAAAATCATTATTATTATCCGGTATATAGTTTATGCAGTAATATTTGTTATTTTTCAAACCAAATCACTGGGGGTGGTTTAACGTTGCATCTGCAGATTGTACAAATTTATATTTTTTCATGTTAATAGTTTAAATCTAACTATAATAATAGTAAGATAATGGGCGATATATTTTATAAGTAAAAAAGGATTAATGTTAATGTTAATAGTGAATACCCTCTTAAAAGAGAACATATATCTAACTATTAATTATATTCTATACTCTAATTATGGATGTTAAAAATAGTAAAAGACTCATATTACTAGTGATACAATGAAAGTAACGGTCTATCATGCTGAAGAGTGCGATCGTAAAAAATGCACCACTTTTAAAATGGCAAAAAAGGGAAAGTTTAAAATAGTATATCATCTTAACCAGATACCTAGAGGCGCAATTCTTTTAAATCCTTTTGCTAAAAAATCTGTATCTCGTGAAGACCGAGAAATAGTAAATAAAAGAGGAGTAAGTGCTTTGGACTGTTCTTGGAAGAAAGTAAAAGGCTCTTCTGTGATGTTTAAAACTTCTAAATACCATAGATCCCTTCCATTTCTAGTTGCAGCTAATCCAACTAATTATGGTAAGCCTTGTATTTTATCTACTGCTGAGGCAATTGCAGCAACCTTTTATATAGTTGGATTGAGAGATATAGCAGAAGATATTATGTCCCATTTCAAGTGGGGACCTCATTTTCTAACCCTCAATGAAGAGTTGTTAGAAGCTTATTCCCGCGCTTCCAATAGTGCGGATGTTGTTAATGTTCAAAACGAATTTATAGGAGGACAATAAATGGCTAGATTTGAAGAAGCAGAAAAACGATTATTCAATATCAAAATATGCTTAAAATGTAATGCTCGAAACCCACCAAGCGCTAAAGCGTGCCGAAAGTGCGGGTACAAAGGTTTGAGATATAAAGCAAAAGAACCGAGAGGTTAATTGTATTATCTATAATGAATAAAAGGAGTATCCGCTCCCTTTAACTCATTATCAATTTTTTATATCATATTATTTATTGTAATTATTTGTATTAATTTTTCAGGGTATAAAAATGAAAGTTGAAGCTTATTTTAATGATATTCTAAAAGAACGCAAGATTCACTTGACCCTACTCGATCCTCAAGAGCAAACACCGCAGGACGCTGTTGAAATTGCAAAAGCTGCAGTGGCTGGAGGATCAGACGGTATTATGTTAGGAGGTTCCACAACTGATGCTTCTGAGCTGGATGCAACAGCTAAAGCCCTACAAGAAAACATTGATGTGCCCATAGTTCTTTTCCCAGGCAATACCAATGGTGTAAGCAAATATGCAGATGCTATTTTTTTCATGAGTCTTTTAAATTCCGCTAATCCTTATTGGATTATTGGAGCACAGGCATTGGGTGCACTGACAGTTAAAAAAGCAGGTATTGAAACCATACCTATGGGATATGTTGTGGTTGAACCAGGAGGCACAGTAGGATGGGTGGGAGATGCCAAATTGATTCCCCGCCAAAAACCAGACATTGCCGCGGCCTATGCTATGGCTGCAGAATTCATGGGAATGAGGCTTTTTTATTTGGAAGCCGGATCTGGAGCAGATCAGCACGTGGATCCTAAAATGATTGGAGCAGTTAAGAAATTTACCAACCATCTGGTAATTGTGGGTGGAGGAATACGCTCTGGTCAGGATGCCATGGAAGTAGCTGCTGCTGGTGCAGATATTATTGTAACTGGTACTGTGGTTGAAGACAGTGATGACGTTGAAGAAAAAATTAAAGAGATTGTAAGTGGAATTCTAAGTATATAAACCTTAAATTCCATCTTTCTTAACTTTTTTATTTTTGAATATTTTTTTTTAAATGTTAATTGAATGCAGGTTCTTTTTTCTGTTCTGTTTTAATTTTTATACTATCAAAGACAGAACTATTAATAACTAATTGATTATTAGGGCTGTAGTTTTGGTGTATTTATGCAGAATGAAAAAGTGGCTAAAATATTAAATAGGATAGCTGATTTCATGGAAATGAAAGGTGACGTCTATCGAATGAAAGCATATCGAAATGCAGCACATTCGGTAGAAACACTATCAAAAGACATTGAAGATATTGCTTTCCATGACCAGCTAAAAGATCTTCCAGGTATTGGTACTGCCATTGCAGCTAAAATAACGGAAATTATAGAAACAGGGTCTCTTCAATATTTTGAAAAACTAAAAAAAGAGTATCCTGTTGACTTTGATGCATTAATGGCCGTAGAAGGATTAGGCCCAAAAACTATTAAACTATTTTATGAAGAACTGGGAATTAAAAATCTGGATGATCTAGAACGCTATGCCAAACGTCATCATTTAAGGCGGCTTAAAGGAATGGGTGATAAAAAAGAACGTAAAATTTTGGATAGTATTGAATTCGCCCGGAAACATTCCTCTCGAAAACTTTTAGGATATATAATGCCTCTTGCAGAGTCATTGAAGAAACAGATTGAAGAAACAGGCCTTGCAGAACAGGTAGAAATAGCGGGTTCTATAAGAAGACGCAAAGAAAGTGTTGGAGATATTGATATTCTGGTTATAAGTGAAAAAACTGCACAGATAATGGATTTTTTTATTTCTATGGGTGAAGTAGCGGAAATAGTGATTAATGGTCCTTTAAAATCCACGGTAAGATTAAAATCAGGGATTGAATGTGATTTAAGGGTATTTGGAAGAGAAGTTTTTGGTGCGGCTTTAATGTATTTCACAGGTTCTAAAGAACTCAATGTAGAACTTCGTAAACTTTCCATATCAAAGGGACTGAAATTAAGTGAATACGGATTATTTGAGGGTAAAGAGAGAGTGGCAGGTCAAAGTGAAAAAGAAATATTCAATTATTTGGGATTGGAATATATCGCACCAGAAATGCGTGAAAATAGGGGAGAGGTCGAAGCAGCAATTAATGGTAGGTTGCCTGATTTAATATCCTATTCTGATATTAATGGGGATCTAGAAACCCATTCAAATTGGAGTGATGGTAAAAATACTATAGGGGAGATGGGCAGGGCAGCTTATAAAATGGGTTATGAGTACATGGCCATAACCGACCATACTGGCACTGATAGAATTGCTGGGGGTCTTGGAGAGGATGAATTAATAAAGCAGATGAGGATGATAGATGATTTAAATGATGAATTTGAAAATTTTACTATTTTAAAGGGCCTGGAAGTTAATATAGATTTCAATGGAAACTTGGATATTAGCAATGATATTTTAAAGGATATGGATATAGTGGTGGGCAGTGTTCACTCTGGTAAGGGCCTGGATGTTTTTGGTATAAGCCAGCGTATATTAAAAGCAATGGAAAATGAATATGTTAATATAATTGCCCACCCCACTGGTCGCAAGATTCAGGAAGAAAAAGAATATGATTTAAATCTTGATAAAATATTTGAAACATCTGCTGGTACTGACACATTTTTAGAAATCAATTCACACCCTAATAGACTTGATTTAAGGGATATCTACATAAAAAAAGCAGTTGATTTTGGATGTAAACTGGTTATAAATAGTGATGCTCATTCTATTAATGATTTAGGGCGTATTGATTTGGGAGTTGCCACAGCGCGCAGAGGCTGGGCAGAAAAAAAGGATGTAATCAATACTATGAATTTAAAGAAACTGCAAAAATTGTTATCTGTTTAATGTGGGTTATACAAACAGAAAATCTATTGTTTAATTTTAGGTTTAAGGGCGGGTAAAATAGTGTGCAATGCAAAAACTAAAACCAGAGGAATAAAAATCCATACATGTATATTGAAAGATAAACCTTTACTTAAAATCCCTGCCGTAATAAATTCCATGGTGCGGTGATAATTTATTCCCAGACCACTGATTATCATTACTATCATAAGCACGTAGAGAATATAAGCAACGCTTTTTTTAAGTTTAAATATACTTTTTGGATCTAGTTCTATCATGTTATCTTTAAATTTAATAATTTATCCAGTAAAACTTTCATTTAAATTACCTGAATTGGAAAAACCTCTACTTTCCCAATACCCTTTATAATTAGTATCATTCGATAGCTCAATTTTATTTATCCATTTTATCCATTTATATCCCCATTTACTTTCTGCTACCAATTGGAAAGGAAATCCTCGCTCTGGAAGTAGAGTTGCATTATTCATTTTATATGCCAATAAAATATTGTTATCGTGGATATAATTTAATGGAAAAGATGTGGAATAACCATCCACGGCATAAAATATTACTGTATTAGCATTAGGTGAGGGATCTGTTTCATTAATTAAATCTTTAACCAAAACACCTCTCCACAATATTGTGGCAGACCATCCTTCAACACAATTCAAGGTAACCACTTTTTCATAATTTTTATGTTGAATAATTTGGTTATAAGTGAAATTTTTTGGATTTTTAACCATTCCCGTAATTTGCAAAGTATAATTAGAAATGGTTACATTTTGAGGCCCCTTAATAGAATTTTCCCTAAAATCATTAACTGAAGAAAGTTTTTGACCATCATATTCTTTTACTTGAACAGAATCAAGGGTAGTAACATTTGGATTTATTAAAGCGTTCACTGAGAAAAATAATACCAGTCCTATGAGCAGCAAAATAGAAAATAGCGCCGTCTTATACATTCAATCCCTCTGGGATTATAGTTTATTAAAGCTGATTTATAATTTTTCAGCGCATGATTATACTATAATCTTTCATGAATCATTCATATAACAACTCGTTAGATTACATTCTCTTTAAAAAACTATTTAGATTTTTCTAAGGTGGAATAGTTACAACCCTATTTTTTTAAGTTGAAAAGGAAATAGTAAACCTAAATTAGTATATTATCTAAATAATTATTATAATTCTTATAGTGGAGGTCTTTTAATGGTTACAAGTGATGAAATTAAACAAAAATTAGAAGAAAAAAGAAGGCAAAAAAAAGGAATGAGTTCTCAACCAGTTAGCACTCCTTCAAATAAACGGCCACCTATTCAAAAAAAACGACCGCCTATTCAAAAGTCAACTTTCTCAGAGAGAGAAGTTGTTGAAAAGGTACCAGAAGAAGTTCAAGTGGAAGTTTCCGAAGAAGAAATCAAGTATTGTTCCAGCTGTGATGTGGAATATACTGGGGATACCAATTTCTGTCCTGACTGTGGATCTAAATTAGAAATTTACGAACCTCCTGTTGAGGAAACCATTAGTGAAGAATTTATTGAAGAACCCACTGGTCAAACAGAATCCACACCTTTCGGGCATGCTCCTGATATTATGGTGGTTAGTTCTAATTATGTCCCAGGATATAAGGCAGTTAAAACATTAGGATTTGTATATGGGTTAACTGTTAGAAGTAGAGGTTTAGGGGGACAAATTGGGGCAGGAATCCGATCTGCTTTTGGTGGAGAAATCAAAGAATATGTTAAAATGATGGAACATGCTAGAGAAGAAGCATTAAATCGTATGGTTGATCATGCACGTTCAATGGGAGCTAATGCCATTATAAGCAGCCGATTTGATTCAGATGAGATTTCAGATATCATGCAAGAAATTTTAGCTTACGGTACCGCTGTAATTATTGAGGAAGATGCAAAAGAATAGCTTTTTAATTATTCTTAAGCGGTGCGATGGTTCACCCTAATCTTTTCTTTTTATTTATTTTAATTTTTAGTAGAAATGTATATGAAAACTATTTATATGTAATGTCATAATCATCATATAGGAATATTTTTATCAAATGTTTTTAGGTAAATATGATTAAATGGGTGTATTAATGTTAGAATCATTACTGGAATTGGCTCTTGTAAAGAGAGATAACTTGAGGGATAAACTGGAAGAATTGTATGCTAGTGCTCCTGATACTTCCCAAAAGTGGGTGGAACATACTTTTAATGAAAATAAAGAGGATTTAATACTTTCAGCAGGAGACGGAAGTATCCATAAAAAAAAGTTTTTGAGCTTTGTTTTTTATGTCATCAGCGCAGAAACTTTAATCTATAAAAATAAATTAGAAACCATAGAAAACTCCAATATAGATATAATGCCTCATCATCGATTTGTCGAGGATCGTTTAAGGAATCATATGAGCCTTTTCGAATTAAAAAATGCTCTAAAATCATTAAAAGACCATAAAGTTGATTATTATTTATTTGATGGTTCAATACTTGGGAATTTAATAAGACCCATCCCTATGGATAGGGAACTTTCAGCAGAGATTAAAGATCAGATAAGATCTCGATATCTTAATTCGCTGGAAGGTGAACTTAACCTGGAACAGGTAGATATTTCATCTAATAAATTTGAAGACCATATCGCAGAGAAGTTTAATAACAAAACAGAAGCAATGGTTTATCTGGAGAGTCTAGAAAATCTTTTGGTTATAAGCAAACTGCTTAAATATGATAAAAAAATCGTGGGGATATCAAAAACCTCAACTAGCAATGAGCTATTTGAATTGGACATACCAGATATGGCACTTTTTGATCGTAACCATAGAAAACAGGGTTATTCCCTACCTAAAACACAAGAAGTATCCAAAAAAGTTAAACATGATTTTCCAGTGGAAAATGATTTTTTTAGAGGTTTGACATTCACCACATTTTATGCCCGTTTGGAGGACAATAAAAATCTTCTTAAATTTGAACTGCCCTATAAGGCAGAGGAAGAAGAAATAGAAAACTTATTAAATATTATTAAAACTAACTGCACAGAAGGATATCCATATCTTCTAAAAAAAGCCCATAACGACGTAGTTATTAAAAAAAGAGACATGTTACATTTACTGAGAATAATGGGATTAGATAATGAAATCACAGGGAGGGAATCAGTTGAATGACGTAATTGGGAGATGCGTGGGGGAGACTTCTCTAATTGAAGTCAACTTCATATCCAAAAAAATGCCTAAAGTAGGAGAATACGTTTCTCTAAAATACGATGGTAAAAATGTTTTAGGGATGATAGAATCACTGGTAAGGGGTAGCGTATCCATCAATGATGAAATATTTGACCCTAAAACCATAGAAAAGATTAAAGAAATTGAGGGTGATGATCATTACATCAAAGGATCTGTCCGCATATTAGGTGATATTGAAGATAATCTCCGTATACCCCGCACTCCAGCCCCTCCTGGAACAGAAATAATCCCTGCTGCAGAAAAAGACCTGCAGAAAATATTCCAAAAACAGAATAGTTTAAGCCTAGGTACTTTAATCAGCCAGGAAAATGTGGAAGTAAAAGTTGATCTGGAGAAAATGTTCTCCAGGCATATGGCCATTCTGGCCATGACCGGAGCGGGAAAATCAAATACCGTTGCCATTGTAGTAGACGGCATATTGGAATACAATGGATGTGTGGTAATATTTGACATGCACTCGGAATATAATATTAATTTCAATAATGGTGCTTCAAAAGTAATAAATCCTGAAATTAATCCTTTATATATGTCTTTTTCGGAGATGAAGAGATTAGCCCGTATCAGTGAAAGCGCCTATATTCAGGAAAGATATTTTTACGAATCATATAAAATAGCATCAATAGAAATGCGAAACGGGGATTCTAAAAACAAAGGATTTATACGGACAATGAGGGAAATTTTGGAAGGCTGGGAAAGTGGGAAAACGGATTTCCGTGGACAAAATGTGGAAGGAACCACTCAGATTGTAGATGTCATAAATAAAATAGGTGATCTAGAAAGACGATACCATTCTATCATAAATACCAGTGCTGGGAATATTTTGAGTAAATTGGAAATGGGCAAAGCTAATATTATTGACTTGGGATCTGTTGACGAATCAGCTGCAGAGGTTATAGTCAGTCACATTCTTAGAAACGCTCTTCAAAATAATAAAAAATGGTTAAAAGGTGGAGATATAGATGAACTCCCCCTAAAACACCCTGTGTTCTTTGTCTTAGAAGAGGCCCATATTTTAGCTCCTAATAATCGCTCCACTAAATCGAAATTATGGATAAGTAGAATTGCCCGTGAGGGAAGAAAGTTTGGATTGGGGCTATGTCTGGTTAGCCAGAGCCCAAAATCAATTGACCCAGATTCACTTTCTCAGGCCAATAATATGATTATTTTAAGACTGGTTGAACCCAAAGACCAGAGACATGTTCAATCTGCCAGTGAAAGCTTAAGCGAAGACTTGGTAACACAGTTACCCTCTTTGAATATTGGGGAAGCAGTGGTTTTGGGGTTAATGACCAAAGTTCCTGCTCTTGTTAAAATCCACGAACACAAGAACAAAGAATTCGGTCAGGATTTAGCAGTAATTAAAATGTGGAAAAAATCAAGAGAGGACGTAAAAAAGAAATTTGAATCTGAGAAAAAAGAACTTTTTGATATGGGGGGAGATTATTAAATGCAATTTGCGCATCTAGCAGATACTCACCTTGGTTACAGACAGTATGGTCTATTTGAGAGAGAAAAAGATTTTTACAATATATTTACGGATATTGTGGAAAAAATTATTGAAATACGACCAGACTTCGTAATCCATTCGGGGGATTTGTTTGAATTTTCAAGACCCCCTACAAACGCCCTTTTAACAGCTCAAAAAGGACTTTTAACATTAAAAGAAGCCGAAATCCCTGTTTATGCTATTGCAGGAAATCATGATATTATAATGCGTAAAAACGCCATACCTCCACATGTCCTATTTAAAGAACTTGGATTAAAAGTAATAAGTCCAAATAACCCTTATTTTGTAGAAAAAGACGTTTTTATAGGTGGATTGCCATATATGCCTAAACACCAGTCCACATATCTAACTGAAAGCTTAAAAAACCTGGAATCTCTCTCTAGAGGTTATGATAAACGATTAATTGTCTTACATCAAGGTATAGATAAATACCTGCCCTACGAATATGAACTGGAATTGGCTAACCTACCCGAATCATTTAATTATTATGCATTGGGACATATCCACAGTAGAATCACCGATGATTTTGGTGAAGGAAAGCTGGTCTACCCGGGTTCAACTGAGATCTGGAAATTTGATGAGTTGGGAAATTATTTAAAAAATGGAAAAGGGTTTTCTCTGGTTGATTTAGGAGCGGATTTACCTGATGTTCAATATGTTAATATGGAACTACCACGTGAATTTATTAAAACCAATATGGAGTTTTTTAAACTTGAAGAAGAAATAGCAAAACTCAAAGAACATATTTTAACATTGAAAGAAAAACCACTTCTTTCAATTACAGTTGAAGGGGGTAATTTCAGCCGTTTAGAAGTATTTGAAGAGTTGCATGATGCATTTTCAGAAATATGTTTGAGTTTAAGACCCAACTTCAAATCCAGTGACGTCATGGAAAAAACGGAACTCAGCGGAAGCGCATTAAATCCCAAAAAATTGATTGAAGAACGTTTAAATGAATTTGAAAACAATAAGGTCACAGATTTAGCCATTTCCCTATTTGATTTAACATCAGAAGGTAACTTGGAGCAGGCAGAATCTGTATCTAAAAAATTCTATGGGGAATTTTATGATAATCAATAATCTTCGCATTGAAAACTTCAAATCTCACTCAAAAACTAGTATTGATTTTAATACAGGTATTTCTATTATTATGGGTGAAAATGGTGCAGGTAAATCCACCATATTGGAAGCTATAAGTTTTGCACTTTTTAAACAGCATTCCAGTAGGAGTCTTCAGAATCTGGTGCATTCCGGATCCACTAAAATGAAGGCACAGCTTGATTTTATGGTAAATAATAGATTATATCGCGTTATTAGGGAGAGAGGTAAAACTACTTCTCAGGCCAGTCTGTATTTAAAAGAAGGGGATAATTTCCATAAAATTGTTTCTGGTGATAAATTAGTTAATATGGAAATACAAAATATTCTGGAAATGGATGGAGATTTATTTTTAAATGCAGTTTATGTAAGACAGGGCGAAATAGCAGATCTCATTGAAAAAACTCAGTCAGAAAAAAAACAGTTAATAGGAAAACTTTTAGGCATTGAATCCCTGGAAAAGGCCTGGAAAAATATGGCCTCTTTAATCAAAGATTACGAAGCCCAAAAAGAAAATTTCAAAGGGCGATTAGAATCTATGGGTAATTTACAAGATAAAATTAAGGAAAATAATGTGAAAAAGAATAAAATTCAGGGGCAAATTGGGGATATTCAATCTAAAATTAAAGAAATCATCACGCAACTGGAAAAAATCAAAAAAGAAAAGGATGAGATGGATAATCAATATGTTATTTATAATCAGATTCAATCCGAAATTTCTATTAAAAAAGGCCTTTTAACCAGTGCTGAATCTCGTCAAATAGAACTTAAATCTGAAATTAATAAAATCATTGATCAGGAAAAACAGATGGAAAAAATAGAACCACAGTTGAATCGTTTGCCTGATTTAAATAGATTCAAAGATTTAATTTCAGATACTTATACATTGAAAAAGGATAAAAACAGAATTGAAGAATTAGTTACAAAAATTAAATCATTTGAAAGTATTTTATCAAATAATCAACCTTATTTTGAGGAGTATAAGGTTATACAGGATAAAATTCTTGATATTTCTAAAGAAAGATCTCATTTTGCTGGTGCTCATGATTTAATGGAAAGTAAAAAAAGCACTCAAAAAAATCTCCAGAAAAAGATTACCAAACTTAAATCTGAAATTGAATCTTCGTTTGATACTGCAAATAATGCATTAGATTCAGATTTCAATAAATGGGAGGATCTGGAAAAACACCTATTGAAAATAAAAAAAGCAGTTGATCTTAAAATCAAATCACTGGACCTTGAGATTACAGATATCCACCGGCAGATTTCCAGTTTAGAAGGTCTAAATCAGAGTATTAAAAAACCTTTAAAAGAATTGGAATCTGTAGAAGGCCAGTGCCCAGTGTGTAAATCTGATATTGATGAATCTAAAAAAAATGAATTATTAACAGGATATCTTGGAGAAATGGATGATAATACAGGGAAAATAAATAAATTAAAATTTTCACTGCAGGGAATGGAAAAAGAAAAAGAGATCATGGAATCTAAATCTAAAATAATTCAAGCAATAAATGTGGATGTTCTTAAAGAAAAATCTAAATTAATCGACTTATCCATTAAAGAATTAGATGAAATAGAAATGGAAATGGAAAAATTATCATCCAATGTTTCAAAATTAGAAGAGATAGATGCAAATTTAAGCTCAAAAAATAGCCGATTAAAAGAGATAACGGATCAATATAATCAATACATCAAAGCTCAAGGAGCATTAGATTCAGCTGAAGATTCTAAAATATTACAAGAATCTCTGAATAGTATTTTAAAACAAATTGATTTCAATAATAATGAAATATTAAAATTAAAATCCTCATCTGGTGTTCATTCGGAGGATATTCATAAAATTGAGGAAGAGATTAAACGAATCACTGAACTGAATAACCAGTACCAACAGATGAAGGGTTCAATTGACCAAAAAGAATCTAAAATCGAAACTCTTAAAAAAGTTGATTCTTCTATTAAAGAAAGTAAGAAGTGCATCGAAACATTCACCCAGTCTTTAGAAAATTTACCCTACAATGCAGAAATCCATCAAAAACTGATTAAATCTTTTGAAACCAAGAACCAGGAATTTTTAGAAGAAAACGGCAATGAAAAAGAATTAAATGGGATCCTTAAAGGCATTATAGAAAATATTAATCAATTTCAAGAAGAACTGGATAAATACCAGCAGTACAAAGCCGAACTTTCTTCCACTAATGATTTTATAAAGCTCTTGAATATATTCCGAGATCTTTATGGCAAAGACGGAATTCAAAAAGATCTGCGGAACATGTCCCGGCCTATTATTGAAGAGAACACTAGAGATTTCTTTGAAAAATTCAACTTTGATTATTCTGATATCACACTTGACGAAGATTACAATATCGATGTATATGGGCCACTGGGAAACACCAGTCTTGATATGATCAGTGGTGGAGAACGAATTGCTGTTGCATTAGCATTAAGATTAGGTATCACCCGGGCACTTTCTGGAGGCAATCTTGAGCTTATAATGCTGGATGAACCAACCATACATTTAGATAGTTACCGTCGCCAGGAACTTATTGAGATTTTAAAGAAAATGTCAATCATACCGCAGATGATAATTGTAACCCACGATTCAGACTTAGAGGAAGCAGCAGATAACATAATAAAAGTTCAAAAAGAAAAAGGAAATTCACAAATCTTTATTGAAACAGCTTAAAAACATTTATATTAAATTAATATTATTATTTTTTCTTATAACCTATTATTAAGTTTTTAATTTAATTTTAAATAGTTATGTCTGCTTTAGATAAGATATATAGGTGATACGGCTGCCTAAATTATTTCTAAATAAGCTTATTTTGTTAAAATACCCCTCATCTGTGTCTTATCTAATAAAAAAAGCTCTCAAATAATTTAATGCCTATACGCTCAATTCAATATTTGCTCAGAGGGTCTTATTTTTAAAAAAAGGTTCTGAATATCTTTATTTTCTGATTTTTGACCAAAACATTTATATATGATATTAATCTAAGTCTATTTTTCAAATGTGTCCTATCTCTTTTTTGGAGAATGGACATGGAGGCGATACAATTACGCGAAAATCAATCATATCAGTGTTTTTCGCACTGTGCTTTGTGGTAGGTATTGTACCTGCTTCAGAAGCTATTAATAACCAAGAATCAGTTAATGAAAAAGTTAAAACTAAAAATAATGAAGTTGAACAATCAAATTCCGTTAATAATACAAATGTTGCCAAAGCAGAAGCTGGATATAAATACCGATACAGCAAAATCGGGGACTGCTGGGCAATGAGTAATCACCTGTACAAAAAATTTACAAAATCCGGAAAGAAAGTTCGGATAATACAGTACAGAACTAAAATGTCATCTAGACATAGGTCAATCCAGTTATACTCTAATGGTAAATGGAAAGATTACAGCTACAAAGGCCTTAATAGAATATACAAGGCCACTAAAAGTAAGCCGGGTAAGAAAGTAATAAAATCTAGTGTCTAGAACTAATGAAGAGATAAGTAAAAATCCTTATTCTCTTTTATCCTTTTTATTTTGAATAATTCATGAAATTTAATTTAATATTCATATTTTATTATTAATCAATCTCACCTAACTCTTCATCATCTCCTAAACCCAGAACACCTTTAATAGCCCCTACAATACAATGAGCATTCCAACCAATCACTGCATCGGATTTTTCTTCTAGTTCTAAAGGTACATTTTCCATACCATACGGCCGAATAAGGACAATAGGTTTATCTTGTTTTAGGGCTATGGAGAATATATTTTCAATTAGCTCTTTTTTGATGGAGTATATTCCTGATAAAATCACTACTACTTCTGATTTTTCTATTTGTTCAAATAAAATTTCTGGATCAACTTTTTCTTTTTGAGAGTTATTTTCCCATATAAAGTCATGAGAACTTTCTAATCTTTCTAAAAATTGGGAAAATTCTTTAGTATCTTGTGGAGTTTGACTGATAAATAACCGATACGTCTTTTTATCCATTTCATCTTCAAACATGAAAGACCGACCTCTTATTCAAATAATTATATTCGATTGTCTTTTTATTAATTATGTTTGGTGGGATATTTTTTGTTTTTTAAGTTTCTATTTTAACTAATGTATTCCCATTTTGTCATTTTTTTTTAATTTAAACTGAATCATATAATTGAATCCAAGATCCATTAAATTTATAGTCTGAAAACCATTTGGATTAATCATATCTTCAAGTTCTTCAGGTGAAATGCGCATGTTTTGTGGTGGACCAAATGAGCAATCTCCCTTTTTACATTCTATAATGAATAAATGACCATTATCTTTTAATACACGACGAATCTCAGAGAATAATTTATTTCCATATTTTTTTAAATCTAAGGAATGGAGAACTGTGGATATAAAACATACATCTATACTCTTATTTTCTAAATTTAATGGTGTTGTTATGTCATAAACTTCTGCGGTTATATTAGTTAATCCATTAGAATTTGCTTTTTTATTGATATTTCCGATTAATTCTTCCTGTATATCTAATGCATAGATTTTACCTACATCTTTAACTAATGAAGATGCATGAAGTGAATAATCACCTTTCCCACACCCTATATCCAGAAAATAATTCCCCTCTTTAAGGTTTAATGCACTGAATATTTTTTCTGGCTCATGCATCCAGAAACTACTGGGTCCTTTTTCAGGTTTGTGAGATCGTGAATTAGTTGAGTTAATATGCTCTTTACATATATTATTATAATCCATAATATCACCTCAAACTTATATTAAACTCTTCTTTTTAGAAATAAAAATTAATTAAAGTTTTTTTTTCAATATTTTTACTTTACGCAATGTCTTTCTTTTAAAAATTGTTCTATTTTCTGAATTTCACTGAATTCAGTCATGATCTCATTTCCTTTAAGTCCGGAGATGGTTAGATTAGTATTGGATGGAATGGCTGCAATAATAATGTCTTCATTATTTATGGTGTTCCTAAGGAACTTTTCATTCAATTCATCTATTTTATTGAGTACAAAATAAACGGGTTTATCTAAGTTTTTACTTAATTTTACCACTTTTTCAGATAGTTTCATTGATTCATAGGATGGATCTATTATCATGATAATCACATCAACGTCTTTTTCCATAGACCTTCCGAAGTGTTCGATGCCTGCTTCAGTGTCAATGATGACTATTTCATCTGATTTTAATTTTAGATTACTAATAAATTCCTGGGCTACCATACCCATTGTACAGGCACATCCTTCACCTACTTCATGGATTTTTCCAATAGCCATTAATCTGATTTTTTCTTTTTGAGAATAATATTCAGATGGAATGTCATCTATCTGCCATGATTTTTCAAAAAAGGAAATTGAATCCCAATTTGGGCTGGCGTTCATTATTTTTTCTAGAACAATATTTTTACCTCCTAAATAATTTATAAAATCTTGAGGAAGTTCAACACCGAGTTGCCTATGTAGGCCAAAATTAGATTCGTCGGTATCAATGACCAGAACTGAATTTGCATTTTTTTCAAAAGATTTTGCAAGTAGGGAGGCAATTGTACTTTTACCACTTCCTCCTTTTCCACATATGACTATTTTCATCTTTTTTTCTCCATTTTATTTTTTTACATTATTGAAATTTCATATCTAAATCATAATTAGTGATACGTAATAACCATATAAATATTCTGATTCCGAACCGTTCAATATTGAAACATTAAATGTATTGTATATGCAAAAGGATTTAATAACCTTTAAATAGTATTAAAATACCTAATAAATATTAAAATATAAAAAAAATGGAAATATATTTTTTAATATTAAATATACGGACTCTTAATTCGAAATTCTGAAAAAATAAGGATTACTAACACTTCAAATTCAAAAATAAAAAATATTTAATTGGTCAAATCTAATTATGGGTCAATCCCCAAACATAGCAAAAAAAATCAAAATACATCGATATAAAAAAGAGAATTTTATACAATTAAAATTGTATATGATATATTCAGAGATTTTTTAATTCTAAAATACATTTTTCTAATATCACAACAATGTCTTCCTCTTTTTCAGGAGGAATATCCTTGATTAATGTTTGTATCTTAAAAAATATCTCATTTAATTTTGTTTCTTCTTCTCCAAACATTTCATTAAATAAATCTCTAAATTGAGAAAACTTTTTTCTGGATTCTTTTCGGGTTTTGCGAATATTATATAATAATTTTTTTCCTTGAGGGGTAATTTCAAAGATGGTTCTTGAGCGTTTTCCAATTTCAGAAACTTTTATTAATTTTTCTTCCTGTAATTGTTTTAATAGGGGATAAATAGTACCTTTACTGGGAGTCCAACCACCAGAAGTTTTTTCCTGCATGGCTTTTATTAAATCATAACCAGAACATGGTTTGTCATTCAAAGTATGTAAAATGAATAAAGTTAATAATCTTACTTCTTTCCCATCTATTGATGTGAATCTCAATAATCCAACCATATTATTAGTTTATAAAATCCAGATATAAATATCTAGTTTTTAATATCACATAATTCCGTTAATTTTTTAATGTAGTTTAAAAAAGAAATATAGAATCAAATTTAAATAATTCTCTTTGATTCTACCAGTGCCTTTAATTTTTCCCTATCAACTTTTCGACTATAAAGTGGAGAACTATCTCTCTCATATACAGGAAGGTTTTCTTCAAAGGTCTTTTTGCCTTCGTTTATATAGAAAATACCCAGTGGAAATTTTTGGTTATAAGTAGGACATTCCATACTTCTTTTTAGAGCATCTAAACGATTAAATGGATTGTGATCATCCTCAAGGTAATAAGTATTCTCTTTAAACCACTGGAATGTATTGATTTTGTTAAAACTCACACATGGTTGGAATATGTCAACCAATGCATAACCTTTATGCATTATAGCTTTTTTTATTACTTCTTTGGTCTCAGAAATATCTCCTGCAAAAGCCCGGGCCACAAAACTCGCACCTAATGTTATGGCTGTAGAAATTGGGTTAAATGGTTCTTCAAAAACACCATCTACTTGGAAAGGTGTTTTAAAATGCTTTTGACTGGTGGGTGATGCCTGCCCTTTGGTTAAACCATAGACCATATTGTTGTGCACAATATTAGTTATATTGGGGTTTCTGCGAATGGTGTGCATGAAATGGTTTCCCCCTTCACCATACATACAACCATCCCCACTAACATCTATAACAGTCATTTCAGTATTTGAAGCTTTTATGCCTGTAGCTGGTGATAAAGAACGTCCATGAAGGCCGTTAAACATATTGGATTTAATATAATGGGGCAATTTTCCGGCCTGGCCAATACCGGACACCATAACCAAATCTTCTGGTTTTATTTCTAGATCTCCCAGTGCCATTTTCAGTGACTGTAATATGGAAAAATTACCACACCCTGGACACCATGCAATATCTGCACCATCTACTTTATAATCTTCAAGATCCATTTAAATACCCCCTAAATTATCTTTAAGAATCTTAACTACTTCTTCTACAGAATAAGGCATCCCATTATATTTTAAAAATTTATCATGAATCTCAAAACCAGTCTCTAATTTAATAAGGTTGGCGAATTGTCCTTTGGCATTGTTTTCCAAAATAATGGTTTTTTCAGCCATTGCCAAGAGATTGGGGGTGTTTTTAGTTAAAGGATATATCTGCTTAAAGTGGAGAAAAGCAATATCTTCTCTATTTAGTTCTTCCAAAGCCTCTTTTATAGGTCCATAGGTTGAACCCCACCCAACAACCATTAATTTGAAATTATCTGATTTAGAAGCACTGATTAATTCAGGGGCGAATGCATCCTCTTTTATTTTGTCCATCTTTTTCAAACGCTTTTGAACCATTAGTGTACGGACATTCAAATCTTCACTGATATGTCCTTCCGCATCGTGTTCATCAGAATCAGCCAGTACCAGACCGTTACCATAACCCGGTATTCCTCGTGGAGATATTCCATCAGGGGTTAACTCGTATCTATTATAATCCGAAGGGGTTTCTATAATGTGATTGTCCACTTCCAGCCCATCCAAATCCAGATTTTCTATATTGTAATAGATATCAGCAAAATACTGGTCGGAGAGAATGAAAACAGGGATCTGGTATTTATCTGCAAGGTTAAATGCATGGTGTGATAATTCAAGGGCGTCCTGAAAATTTCCAGGTGCTAGAATAATTCTTGGGAATTCTCCGGGACTTCCATAAAGTGCAAGGTCCAGGTCTTCTTGAGCAGTACGCGTGGGAAGCCCCACTGCAGGCCCCGGTCTTTGAGCCAGGTAGATCACTATTGGTGTTTCAATCATACCCGCTAGCCCCACACCTTCCACCATAAGGGCGAATCCACTTCCAGATGTGGCCACTATTGATCGGGCACCAGCATAAGATGCCCCCAGGGCCATGTTTATTGCTGCAATTTCGTCTTCCGCTTGTTCAAATACCATATCAAATTCGTGAGCATTACTGGCTATGAAAACCTGAAGAGGACTAGATGGAGTCATGGGGTAAGACGACATAAAGCGGCAGCCTCCAGATATACAGCCCAGACCAACAGCTTCTGTACCATTAATTAAAATATCATTTTTAAGGTGAGAGTTTTTATTAACATTAACTGAAATCTCACCAGAATTTATTAGTGTTTGTCCGAGACTGTATCCTTCACGACCTGCTTTAAGATCTCCGGATAATATTTTTTCACCCTTACTCTCAAACATGGCAGTTATACATTCGTCAAAATCATCTTTATCAATACCTAGTATGCAAGATAATGCTCCAGCAGCAATGACATTAGAAAAAATGGGCCCCCCTAATTCACTGGCCTTGTCTAAAAATGGGACTCTGATTATATTATAATAATCATCAAGGTCATGAAGTAGGTTTTGATCACATATTATCCATGTATCATCGGATATTCTATCTTTTAAATGTTCAACTGCTCTTTCACTTAATGCCACCAGGATATCAATTCTATCTACGTAAGCCCTAACTTTATTAGAGGAAACTCTAATCTGTGTGGAATTTTGACCCCCTCTAACACGTGACATGTACTCTTTTGTAGAAAAAACATTGTATCCTCCAGTTTTAATTGATTTAACCAGTATATTTTCCACAGTTTGAATTCCTTGACCTGCTTCTCCACAGAGAACAATAGAAACATCACCATCTAAATTCAGACTATTCATTGATTCACCCCTCAATTTCAATTTAATTAATCAAAAAAGAATTTTTAATTTAATTAAATTTTATACAATTTATTTTATTAAAATCTACAGCTTTTAAGCCCTCTCTTTTCAAGATACTGCTGGTGGTATTCTTCAGCACGATAAAAAGTCATGGCTTCTTCAATAGTAGTCACAATATCATTTTTATATTTTCCAGATTTTTGGAGAGTTTTTTTAGATTTTTCTGCAAGCTCTTTTTGCTCCAGGTTATGATAAAAAATAACTGATCTATACTGAGTACCTATATCCGGGCCTTGCCGATTTAAAGTGGTTGGGTCATGGATCTTCCAAAAAACATTCAACAAGTCTTTATAAGATATTATCTTTGGATTGAATTCAATCTCCAAAACCTCAGCATGCAGGGTATTTCCAGTGCAAACCTCACTGTAACTAGGATTATCCTTCACTCCTCCTTCATAACCAACTGCTGTTGATACTACACCCTTCAAATTTCTAAAAGTATCTTCCACACTCCAAAAACACCCGGCACCAAAGGTAGCTTTTTCCAGATTTTTCGCAAATTTAGATTTTGAATTTTGAATAAAGTAACCCCCATTTTTGTATTTTATAATTTTTAATTAAGAATGATATCATACAGTTATATGTTATTTATAGTACAAGTTTTTTTAGAAAAAATAATTTTAAAGAAACAAAACTGGGCTGATCATTTTATTTTGCTTTTATTTTCAGTTAATTAATTAAAACTTGTAATTGAATTTTATTTTTAATAAAAAATTATTATTAATCATATCCGATGATTTAATGGAAAAATATAATGTACATAAAAGGACAATATATTATTAATTATGGTTTCAAAAAGGGAGGTTACGGAAAATGGAAAAAAATACAACAGCATTGATTCTGATTATCTTAGGTCTGATTGTCCTGTTTTTTCCGCTTTTAGGTGTAATTCCATTAAGCCTGATCACGGGATTCGTAGTTTTGTTCCTGGGTATAGGTCTTATATTTGCAGGAATAGATGATATGAGTGAAAGTGTAGGAATGGGGATACTTGCCATTATATTGGGAATAATAGCTTTGATTCTTGGGTTTGGATTCATATTAGTACCAGGACTATTCAGCTGGTTAGTTGGTTTTGTTATATGGATAGTGGGTATATTGCTGATTATAGCCGGTATAGTAGGTATAATATCAAAAACAGGGGGTAGTAGATGGAACGGAGTAGTGGCCCTGATAATTGGGTTATTATATATTATAATAGGTAATCTCGTTTCAGATCCTAGAATATTAGGTGCCCTGATTGGATTGTGGCTATTAGTAACTGGGATAATCATGTTATTCATAAAAGAATAATTCAGTAAAACTCAAAAAAAACAATATTTATTTTTTTTATTTTAAATGCACAATAATATTATATTCACTATTCCGGGGATAATAAAATCAAAATATATCTAGTTGGCTTTATTTAATGAAAATTCCCGGAGGATTATGATTTAGAGAGTGTTCCTTACTTAAACTATTTTGGCCTGTAATGATTAATTGCATAAAAATAAAGAGGCATATCTATGGAAAAAATCAAGGTTTCCGGAAAACTGGTAGATGATAAAGAAAAACCCCTCTTTAATATAAAATTAAATATAACGGCGGATCATTCATCTCTTTTTGATATTGACCCTGTGCTGGCAGAAACTGTCACAGATAATCAGGGCAAGTTCTCTATGGAGTTTATACCCACCAAAGAATTTATGGAAAATAAGAAAAACCAGATAAAGATTGAATTTTTCATAGATGATAAAAACATAATGGAACTTTCTAAAGACATTAAAGAAGAAATTATTGATTTTGGTATTATAAATTTCCATGAAGCCAATATTGGAATAGAAGGTAGGATAATAGATGATAAAGGAGATCCCATAGAAGGTTTAACAGTAATTGCTGAAGATGTGGATTATGGTAAATTAGAATTAAATGCCCTGGAACTTTTAGGATCCAAAGTCAAATCATTATTCAGTGAGAACATCAGCTCTGATGATGGATTTTTAGGCCAATACTTGGGGTTCATAAAAAATAAATATGATCTATTATTCTCTATACGGGACGATTATTTAGGATCATCAGTTACAGACGAGAATGGATATTATCGAATAATTTACCATCCGGATAAATACCGGGAAATTCTGGATAAAGAACCAGATATAAGAATAATAGTCAAGGATAGGTTCGGTGTATTTGAACTTCGAAAGACGGGAATTTACCAGGACATTAAATGTGTCATTGAAAAAATAGATGATCTCATCATTAACCGTGCAGAAATTGAAGGTTGGGAATCTACCTTAAAAACTGATACTTCTTCAAGGGTCACTAATGGTAACAACATTGAAATATTAATCGACAACCAGCAGGCCTGGGAAAAAATGGTGCAGGTTATTGATAAAGCAGAATCTTATATTTACCTGACTCAGTTTGTATTTTACCCGGAATTCATACCTCGATTTTTCACATCATCCCAGGACCCTTCCACTTTCCAGGAAGATGAAACTTTAGCCTACAAACTCCTGCAAGCTCAAAAAAAGGGAGTTGATGTTAAAATAATTATAAATGAAAATAGAGTGGTTCCAGATAACTACGATGAATTATATGATTATTTTAAAGATAGTGGTGTCGAGGTTCGCAGATTCCCAGCTAAAGGTCCTTTTTCAATGCATGCCAAAGTAATTGTCGCCGACGGTAAACGAAGTTTTATAATTGGCTCGCCATTCACCCAAAGCTACTGGGACACCAGTAAACATGATATAAATGAACCCCGACGATTAGAAAAAAACGAAGGCCCTTACCACGATGTTTCTACTTATTTCGAAGGCCCAGTGATTCATCATATTGAAGAATTTTTCATAGAATTATGGAACTATCTCTCTGATTTACATTTTGATGGGCAAAATAAAATCATGGAAAACAAATCTAAAAACCAGAAAATCAATAATAGTTTCATGGAGAGCGGCCCTGACATTAATCCACTTTTACAAATAGAGAATGAAACTGTTCAAATTGTTAGATCAATTACTCCACAAACATTAAGTAAAAAAGGAGAGTTAGGAGTACTGGAATCTTATAGAAAAGCCATAAATAATGCCCAGGAATTTATATACCTTGAAAACCAGTACTTCACTAATAAATATATTGTCGGGGCATTAAAAAGAGCAGTTGAATTAAACCCTCATTTGCAGGTTATTCTCTTAATCAATGAAGTTCCAGATGTTCCTACTTACCGCAGCTGGCAGCACTATGGATTTGAAGTTATGGGTATCGATTTAAAGAAGCTCATAATTGAACACCCTCAAATCGGAGTTTTTGCAAAATGGTCTGGGAAATTTCAAAATGGGAAAAACAAATTAAGTAACTGTTACATCCACAGTAAAGTGGCTATTGTTGATGATAAATGGGCAACTATAGGAACTGCTAACTTGGATGGGTCTTCTTTAAGTTGTGCCGAGGAATTTGGGAGTAGCGAAACATCAACTAAACACCGGAACATGGAGATGAATGCAGTTCTATTTGATAAGGACTCGTCTGGAAAAGGTAATATTGAAAATTTCAGGAGAATTCTTTGGAGCGAACATATGGGGATGGATATTATTGATTTTAAGCGTCCTAGGGGAGGATGGTTAGATTTATGGAAAGATAAAGGTTTTGAAAATATAAGTCACTTATCCAAAGAAGAAATTATTCTCCACGGTGGTATATTACCTTATAGTACTAAAAATAATCCTAAAGAACAAATAAAAGACCTCGTGGAACAGTACAGAAGACTGAAAGCAAGATTTAATCGTTAAAGCTAAATTTTTTAATCATTACCCTATTTTTTTATTTTTATTATATAAAACGAAAATTTAAATAGTGTCAGTAATACACATTAGATAAACTTTTTTTAAAAATGATAAAAAATTTATAAAGTTGAAATTCCAATAAACTAGTTTAATAATTAATTATAATACAAATTTTATATCTGAAGTTTGATTATCTTAAATTTCAGAGTTATACGGGTGAATTAATGAAAGTTGCCGTTATCGGTTTGGGTGTTGAAGGAAAAAAAGCAGTTAAATCTCTTCAAGAACATAAATGCGAGGTTTATGCCACGGATTTAAATGAAAATATTCAGCTTGAATCAGGAGATGAACTGGATCTGGATCTGGATCTGGGTAGACATGACTTTGATAAAATATTCTCTTCAGATGCAGTGGTCCTGAGCCCTAGTTTATGGGAAAGTGACTTGGCCCAAAAATTAATAGAATCAAAAAAACTCTTATCTGATGTTATTGGGGGAAATAGATCTATTTTTACCATAGCAGTCACAGGTACCAATGGCAAAACCACAACCTCATTTATGATAAGGGATATCCTTAAAAATGCGGGATTAAATGTGCTTCTAGGTGGAAATGCTGGTGGCGGATTTGATGGTTACACGGAGATGATTTTAGAATCTGAAGTAAATTCATATGATGTTCTGGTTGTGGAAGTATGTGATATGACTATGGGATTCTGCGACTACAACTTCCAATTTGATCTGGTAGTGGTGACTAATCTAGGCCGTGATCACCTTGATTACCATGGTTCTCTGGATGAATACCTCCAGAGGGTAGGTAAATTCTTAAAAGGTAAAAGAGCCATACTTAATAAAACAGATAATCTATTACAAAAAGTATCTAAAAACGCTGAAATCTGTGAATTCTACGGGGAATGTGATTATTCCACACATTTGTTCGGTAAATTTAATAAATACAATGCTGGAGCTGCTGAAGCTGTAAGTAAGGCGCTTCAGATTGATGATCAAATAATTAAAGATACTTTAGAAAACTTCAATGCCATTGAAGGCCGTATAAAATCTTATAATATATATGGGAGTAAAGTAGTAATTGGTAAAACAGACAATGCTGATGCCATCTCATCTGTACTAAATGAAATGGATTTCCCAGTGATTTTTATTGGAACCCCCCGCCCTAATGAAACATGGCGCTTAGAAATTTTAGAAGAAGCATTAAAAGCAAACCCTTCATTACTGGTGGTTTTTCCCGGTCTTGATTCTGATTTAGAGCCTGCAATGCACAAACTAAAGTGTTTAGATTTTCAGGGCCAGCTAAAAATAGCTAAAAATACTGATGAAATACTGACAATCATTTTAAACAGGGCTAAAAATGGAGACAACGTGTTAATTGGAGGCAACGGCCAATCAACAATTTTAAAAATCCAGAAAAAACTCGAAAACACTGATATATAATAATATATGAATAGAGGATATGTAAATTATAATTAACTCGATTTTGATAATATAAAGGTTGATAAAGTGATAACTGGCAAAAAAATACTGGTGGTAGGAGCAGGGAATGCTGGTAGGCCTGCTGCAAACCTTTTAAATTATTTAGGTAATGAAGTTAGAGTTTCTGATAGTTTAAATTATAATTCACTTCCAAAAAAAGCCCGCAAGAAGGTAAAGGAACTGGAAAGAAAAGGAATCATATTTGAATTAGGAACTCATATATTTGATAGTGTATTGTGGGCTGATGCTATATTTGTTTCTCCGAACATACCTGAAAATGCAGATATTCGTAAATTTATTGAAGAATCAAGCCAGAAAAAAGAAATAACTAACATTACTACCTCTGACATTGGTAAAATATTGAATTCTCAAATAAAAATCCCTATGATTGGAATAGCCGGTACCGATGGGAAGACTACAACCACCAATATGATTAACTTTGCCTTGGATGAATCATTCAATACACTTATATTTTCTTCCCTGCAGGATTCTCTGGTAATAGAAGGACTAGTTGACTTAGTGGTTAATAAAAAAACCCAGAGCAAAGATTTTGCAGTATTTGAATTACCTCATGGTACTATACGCATGGCAGATGGTTTAGAATTATGTTCTGGTGTTTTAACCAACCTTACCCCGGATCACATGGATGAGTTTGCAAGTTATGATGAATATATTCAGAGAAATTATTCTGTAACTGATTTACTACATGATAACGGAGTTCTAATATTAAATGGCGATGATCCTATCATCACTCACCAGGCACAAAAACTGGACAAAGAACACATATTTTATGGTATGGGAACACCACAAATAGTGGAATTTGAAGGAGTAACTTATACTCCTCTGGATGTGGAGTTGGATATAACTGCCAATGATGTGGAACTAAAAGGATTAGATGGTTCTTCTTTTGACTTAAAAATAGCATCGATTCCTACAGCAATCTGTGATAACTGTGGGGAAATTAATTGTAAATGTGGAAACTTCCAGAGAAAATATGTGGGCCCATATGATTGCCGCATGGAATTGAAAATACCTGGAACATTCAATATCGAAAACGCCCTAGCCACCATTGCCATAGGAATGATAATAGGATTGGAATTTGATTATTTAAAAGATAGGATAGAATCATTTAATGGTGTAAAGGGCCGATTAGAGAAAATAGATAATGTGAATGGAATCAATATATTCATGGACGCGGCCCATAACCCTGAGAGCATGGAAAAACTTCTAGATGGACTTACCTTAAAAGGAAGACTAATCATCAGTCTGGACAATCCGGATACTCTCACAACTAGAGATAAATTCAAGATAGGGAAAATCTTAAGCAGAAAAACCGATGTGATAATAACCAGTGCCAAAAACGAAACCACAGAACTTATTGATTGGGAAGCAGCCAAAGAAGTAGCCTTAGGAAGTGAAGGTACTGAAATTTATCTCACTGAAACTGTGGAAAGATCCATTGACAAGGCCCTGGAGATCTCAGCACCAGGTGACACTATATTACATATAGGGCCAGGTGTGGTTAATGCTTATCAAAATGTTAAAAATGATATAATTAAATCGATTTCTTCTTTTAAAGCATCACAAACCAATATTGTGGTTATTGGTGGTTGTGGAACGGTAGGTAGTTTAATGGCCCGTATTTTAAAACAAAAAGGGGCCGATGTCACAGTCTCTGATATGGCTAAAGACACTCCGCTAAAGGAAATATTCCAGAAAGAAGGTATTAAATTGGATTTAGGTGGCCACAGTGAAGCAGTAGTTAAAGAAGCTGATCTAATTGCTGTCGCTCCCAGTCTTATGGTAAATGATAAACTCCTGGAAAAAATTAAAAACCTCACGGATGCAGATATTATCAGTGTAGATGAAGTATTAAATTCATATACTATTAATAAACCTGTAATTGGAATCACGGGAACCAATGGAAAGACCACAACTACTCAGATGTTAAAAAATATTTTAAATCTGGCGGGTAAACACGTTCCAGAACATTATATGGATATACAGGGGAACACAGAACTCATACCGGCATTACAATCTCGATTAAAAGGGGACCTGGCTGTTGTGGAAATTGGAACATTTGGAAACCCCTTGGAGATAAAAAAGTCTGCCCTTGATAGTGAAGTGATGGTGGGCATAATTACCAATATCTCTCGAGATCATATGGGTTACGGGAGTGATTTTGCTAAATATATCAACTGTAAAAAGGAAATTGTAGATGTGGCAGATATCTTAATTCTAAATGCAAACGACCCCATTGTAGCCAGTTTCTCTAAAGACATTGACCCAGATAATGTGATATTTTATGGAATAAAAAATTTTAATTCCAATTATAATACTTTAGGTGAGGGAAGAGAATGCCCTCAGTGTGAAAATACAATCAGATATCAGGAACATTACCTGGGGCATCTGGGCAATTACAACTGCATCTGTGGCCATAAAACTCCCGAAGCAGATGTTTTAGCAGTTGATGTTAGCAATAATAGTTTTACTTTAATGATTGGTTCCCATAAAGCCCGTGTTAACCTTAAAACAGGAGGCACATGTAATATTTACAATGCCCTAACTGCTGCCAGTGGGGCATTGGTAATGGGAATTGAATTTGATGATATAGTTCGAGGATTAGAAGAGTTTGAAGGGGTGGAAGGAAGATTCCAGCAGATTAATGAAAACCCTAAAATTATCATGGACTATGCTCATAATCCTGCTGGTGTTAAAGCATCGTTACAAACTATTTCTACCTTAAAAAAACAAGATTCCCGTCTAATAGTAATAAATACCATTTCCTCAGAAAGCGGTCTTCAAGGGGACCGTGAAATTGCATTAGTACTGAATGATGCAGATATTGTCGTCCCTGCTTCTTTTGCAGCGAGAGCGTCTTGTGAAAATATTAACAGGACAATTATTGAAACAGAAGCCAGCCATGATATGGTTAAGGTAGGGACTTTAGGTGCCAGTAAAAATCAAGTACAAGAAGCAATAGAAAAAGTGCTAAATATATCCACTGGAAGTGATATTGTATTAATTATAGGTGAAGGGGGAGTTAAGTATTCAAAAGAAATTCTGGAAAAGATCAACATTTAAAGCAATAATAGCGTTAGTTGTGCTTGCAATAGTATTTATCCCTTTGGGAGTATATTTAGAATCCCAATACCCTCAACAAAAACCTGCTGAAATTGCAGGTTTAAAACTGGGCGATACTGTAATGCCTGGAACTGATGTGATAGATGAAAATAAAATTCGTAAAGTCCCGGTAGTGAGTAATATTCATTATATTATTGATTATGCAGAGGAAGGTCGCTTTGGTGAGCTCTTAGAAGCCCTACTTACAGGTATAGTTAGAACACCTATTGCTAAGATTACTGGGGACAATATATCTCGTTATGGGATTTCCACTAATTACACTGGTCCGGGTATGCTGGCTGTAAAAGCAAATAAACTCATTGTTAAAGCACCAGACAATTTTATCTGGGGATATAAGACTACTTACACTTATGGGGTAAAAACTGATAATGGTTTAGAAATTTTAGAAAATAATAAAACTGTTAAAACAGTTTCTTATGATGATATCAATAATAATAGTGTTCCAACTCAATACAAATCTGCCGATGTAATCAAAAAATGGTATAAAGATGCAAGAAAAAATGAAACCATTGGACTTGAATATTCATTAACTTCATTTAACGACGGCCGCAATACTGTGGTTCCTTCAAAGATTAAGGAATACTTTGGACAGGAAGTTGTTGATTATATGGGCGATTACCAGGTATCATCTCCCATAATGGTTTACATGCATTCCTACACTGAGAGTACTATTTCAAAATCTTATACTAATCTGGGATCTTTCCCGGAACTCAATGATGCAGCACGTTCATATAATGCCCGAGCATTTGCTCAAGCATGGAATGGAACAATTGTGCCCCCACATACAACTATATCGGGTAAAGAAACTGTAGGGTTCACATCATCAAGAGATCCAGAAGCTCCGGGTGGATCTGCTTCTCATGGAATGTGTCCTCCATCTAGGGTACTGCGTGGAATCGTTACCAGCGCCGGACTGCCAAGACCTTATGGAATAACCTGGGCCCACAATGCTATTCCATTTGGAATATACTTCTCTGATATTAGTGTTACCAACACTGCAGATTACCCGGTAAGAGTAGAAATGTGGACTACTAATTCTGGATACCAAATCTATGGTAAGTTAGTTAAATACTCCCCTAACTAACTTTTCTTTTTTTAAAATTCGAGGCTTTTTTTTATGAATTATTCTATTTCTGCTATAGTTACTGCAGCTGGCCAGAATAGAAGGATGCAACGAGATTTAGCCCGGCTTAAACTTCCCCTTAAAAATAAACTGCTCTTAGATATCCAGGGCAAAGCAGTGATATCACATACCATTATGCGTCTTCTCAAAGCCAATATCGATGAATGTATCATTGTACTTGGACACTACACCGATCAAATTATGCCGACTATAAATGATTTAAATGACTCAAGGATAAAAATTGTACAAAATGATCCGGTTGATGTTGACCTTTCACAATCATTACTTCATGGGGTACAGTTATCAAATAGTGATATTTGCCTCTGTGCCGCAGGTGATCAACCTTCAGTTACCAGTAGAACATTTAAAAATTTAATTGACGCAGTGGAAAATTATAAGTCTCCTGAGAGAATTCTGTCTGTTTTGTCCAGAGGACGTTGTGGTTATATAAAATCAGCGGAAGGTCTGGGAATGCCCTTTGCTTGCTGCAGGGATTTGCTATTAAAATACCTCCCTGGAAAAAATAGTAATTTAAATCCTATATTAAGAGAAATGGTTAAAGATGATATTGTTTTTTATGCAGCACCTCATTTAAACTCATTGGAACTTTTAAACATCAATAAATATGATGATTATATGTTTTTAAGTGAAAAATTTCAGGACAATACAGAATAAATCATAAAACTCTTTTAAATTTTCTGTTTCCAGCAAACTAGAATTTTAATTTTTCATTAAATAATGGATATTATTGGAGGAAGCACTTAAAGTCGATAGTGGTTCTCAAGAAAGTATTAATGGTCGAAAAACATTTCATTTAACTCATAAAGCACGACCCTATGCATAAATCCTCCTTGGTCTAATGGTAGTGGGTTTTATCCATTGAATCTTGGAATACAATAATTTAATGCAGAATAAATATTCTGGAATGTTATGTTAAACTAATTTTATTTTATTTTTTAATATCTATTTAAATCACAAATATGCAGTTCATCTACGTCCATATAGAAGTAATAACATTTAGTTATTAGCATTCCTGTAGGGGAGCGGATAGGATTCTCCTCGCTGTAGTAACAATGAGTACAGTTTAGCTGGTTTTTGGTACTTTTTCTATAATTTGCTTCATCTGGTGTTAACCGATATTTAGTCATTTTATCTCACCTTATTAATTCAATTTTACTTTATTTTTTTTAAAGTCTTCTTTAATTTTTATCATATGTAAACTTTTACAAATTATGAAGAAAAGAAATAGGATTATTAACCCTGAAACTGATTTTCAGGTAAATATGCGATTATTTAGATAGATTTTTCTAAAATAAGCTTATTTTAGACATTTTAAACACATCCCGTTCTAATAAAGAGTATTAGTAAAAATCTAATATAATTGCTTGAATTAATTATCGATCCTTAGAAGAAAAAAATAATCCTTTAATTGATTAAATGATGCAAAATTCTTAAAAGAAGCCAATTTTCTATTAAAAAAGTTCAATTCAGTACAGTAACCAAAATTAATAATTGTGGGAAAAAACAGTAATAAATAAATAAGTAAAAATATTATGCATTATCCTATTTCATGTAATGCATTTACCACGCAGCCAATATTTTCTCCAGTAAGGCCGACTATAACTTCGTCGTCCTTGATATCTGCGTATTGTCTGGAACCGCTACAACCTAAAGTAATATTAGGTCTTTTCCTCATGAAAGGGCCGGCAACGGCATCAGCACATATGGATTGGATTCCAGAAAAATCGGCTTCTACACGCCCACCTAAGGTGTAAACCAGGGCCTGGGATAATTTCATGGCCTGAGCAGGGTTAGCAATGATCACTATTACATCAGGATCAAAATTAGATTTTTCTAAAGGAGAATATAAAATAGCATAAACATCCATGTCTATTTTTGGAATGGAATCAATGGTTCTTTTTCCAGACCCTAAACTGGAAAACCGCCCTAGATCATAATAAAATTCACCAGTTTTTAATTTGGCAGGTGCTTCACCAATACCAATTGCAGCAGCTCCACCTTTACAGGCTTGTGCACTGGCGGTTGCATAAAAAATATTTCCCTGAGAAGCGGCTTGAACCATCTCACAATGTCTCATAGGGCTTTCAATTTTATCTATCCCTTCAGGTAAGTCTTTTTCCCTTAAAACAAACTTTATAGCAACAGGAGATTTTTCAAGATTCAGTGATTCTTTAATTTTTTGAGAAACAACATCATATCCATTTACTTCGCAAATTTCCATTTTATCACCTAATTTCTAACTTGAATAGTTCAATTAAAATAATTTTGCTTAACAGTGTGATTATTAGATTATTAATTTAAACCTGATATCTATTCATACTAAAACAGAGATTAGTGCTTTTCAGGTCCATCCTACTTCAAAATGAGCTCCACAGTTAGGGCAGATAAGAACTATGGTGTAAATTTCATCTTTCCTTAAAAAAGATGTTTTAAAACCCAGATCATAACCACAGGATGGGCATTCTCTAAACTCTTCATACAATTCTACGCTTTCCAAGGTATCAAATTCTTCCATTATACCACGTTTATCTCCTAATTTTTAATTTATTCCCCAAAGAAAATTTTAAGATGTATTAATCTATGATATCCACTGGTCTTCCGCACTGTAATTTTTCTATATTTCCACAATCAGGGCATTTATAGCTTATTAAAACAAATCTTGTGGTCTGTTGGTAACTGCCCTCTACTTCTTCAGCTTGTTTTCCACATTTTGAACATTTTACTTCGTCTGGAATTTCATCAAGTTGATAATGGACCACTTTTAGACCCCCATATATTTCCTGATTATCCAATTTTTTGCCGAATTATCACTAATATTAACGTATTCTCCTTTGATTAGAACAATCTGAAGATTCTGAATCCCTATCCGTTGACTCTTGATCTTTAAGATCCTGAGCATCGTTGTCATCTTGATTAGTGTAATCATCAATTGAACCGGGGTCTGAATCGGATTCAGAATCAGAAGATGTGCAGCCAAAAGTTAAACCAACAACTAAGAATAATGCTAAAATTAAAAGCAGCTGATTTTTCCTCATATTATGCCCTCTCTTCTACAGTTAATTATGTCTTTAGGGAAGTATAAAATTTTTTAATTATCACACCTATAATTATACTAGTGGAGAATTTTCATGAAAATTAATGTAAATGGAATAAAAATAAACTATCTTGATGAAGGTGCAGGCGAACCTTTAATATTAATCCATGGAATGTCTGATAACTCCAATCTATGGCTAACATTCATCCCTTATTTATTTTCAGATTTCCGGGTTTTTGCAATTGACTTAAGGGGGCATGGCCAAAGCTCAAAACCACCACAGGGATACTCTCTTGAAATATTTAACCAGGACCTTGTGGACTTTCTGGACAACATGAAACTGGAGAAAGTAAATTTAATAGGCCATTCATTGGGAGCAGCTATTTGTCAAGAGTTCGCTCTTAAAAATAGTGAAAGAGTAAAAAAACTTATTTTGCTATCTCCTTTTTTTTATGTGGATGAAATTCTCTTCCACGCCCTATCGGGATTAAAAAAGGCATTAATAGAAGAAGGATATTATAAATTCTTTGATGAAGCTGTGAAACTGGTCAACACACCAGATTTTATAGTGAAAAATGTGGAAATCATAGAACAAATAAAAATGGAATCTCAAAGGACAAACCCTCCTGAAATCATAGAAGAAATCATAAATGCATGTTTGATGGTGGATATGAGTGATGAAATTTCCAATATATCTCCAGAAACTCTGATTATCACTGGAAGTGAAGATAATATGATTCCCATGTCACAATCTCAAATGATCCACGAACAGATAAAGAATTCTGAACTGGTTATTATGAAAGGAGTAGGGCACAACCTCTTTGTTTCAGAAAATCTGGAGAGACTAAGCACAGTCATCCTAAAATTTTTAGGGTAAACAATTTTCATGTTTATAACCATATTAAAAGAATTTATAAAAAACTTGTTTCTGTATTATTAGAAAAAAATGGGCAGGGATTAAAAGAATTTATAAAAAACTGTAATTATACCTTAATCTTAAAACTCTAAGGTATCAACAGCTTTTATAAACTCAACGTACTGCGGTTTACTAACAGAATACTCCTGGTACTTGTAATTTTCAAATACTATGGTTCTAGTACCTGATTTGAGGATGGGTATAGTAACATAAGGCGGACTTTTTTGTCCAGGTGGGGAATAATATTTCAACCAGCTTATATTAGATACCAGTTTATTGGCTATTGATTTAGATTTCTTATCATCAATAGGGACAAAAACAAAGCGGTTATCACTCCAGAATGAATGTATATCAATTACCAGGTCATAGTCCTGTTTTTTAACATCTTCCACCACGAATTCTCTGGCTAATTTTTGACCATTCAAACGTCCGCTGGAATAATCTTCTGCATTTTTAGTCACATTAATCCGGTAAACATAGTAACAGTATTTTAATGAAGCACTGTTATTGGTCATGGCATCATACATGGCATTATGGGCTTTATATTCTAAAGGATGCACTCCAATAATGTAGGCAATTTTGGTCTTGGAAGAAGCATTTCCAAAAGGCCCTATTTTCTCAGCATAGCCTAAATCATTACCCCCCAGATGCACTGTTTTAACTACACTGGTATTATTTTTAGCAGTTTCCTGGGATTGAACCGGGTTGTTAAATGCAATCACAGCACCTAATATTAATAAAATCACTATTAATCCAATTATTATATATTTCTTAGATAAAGACAAATTATCAGCTCATTTATATTTATTAAAATCAATTAATGTATCTAATATAATAGTAGATATATTTAGTATATAATTGTAAAACCAGATAACATGTCAATTGAAGCTGTAGGATTAATGGCAAGTATAGCGGCATTAATAGTATTTATAAGCCCCCTTGATCAGATCAGAACCATATTGAAATTTAAAAAATCCGATGAAGTTTCACCAGCCCTTTACATGGCCATGATTGTGAATTGTTCACTGTGGACTATTTATGGAATGGGAATAAACAACTGGTTTATATTGGTTCCTAATGCAGTGGGCATGGTTCTGGGAGCAGTTACGTTGTTTTTTATTTTTAAATACAGGTAACAAATAGATTTTTTAGATTTCCTTGGGCAATTGCATATTTGAGCATCTTAAAAATAGTTTAAATAAAATTAGAAAAATTAATTAGAATTATTAAAGTATTTTTTTGGGGTTTTAAAATTAATTAGAGTTTTAAAGTATCTACAACTCTAACTAATCTCAGGGCATTTTTTTTACTTAAGGCATACTTCTGATACATGTAGTCTTCATAGACCAGTGTTTTTATCCCGGATTTAACAATAGGGATGGTAACATATTGTGGGCTTGTCTGTTTTTTAGGGTTATGATAGGACAACCAACTGATCTTGCTGATAATTTTCCCGGCTATTTTTTTAGAGTATTTATAATTCTTTGGAGCGAATAAAAACCTCTTTTTTGCATAATATCCTCGGTTAGAGTGGACATCAATCACTAGATCATATTTCTGCTTCTTAATATCATTTACCACATATTTATTGGCTAATATCTGGCCATTCATACGGCCTTTACTATAATTTTTAGCATCTTTAGTCACCGTGACTTTGTAAATATAGTAACGGTATTTTAAAGATTTATCTTTACTTTTTATAGCCGAATATACTGCGCTGTGAGTATTTTTCTCCAGTGGATGAACACCTACTATGTAGGCAATTTTGGTCTTGGAAGATGCATTTCCATATGGACCAATTTTTTCCACTTTGCCTAGATTATTTTCACCTAAGAGAACTTTAGTGGCACTATCAGTTGCAAAGGACATGGAAGAATCGCAGCTTAAACTGGATAAAACAAGGACCCCTGCAAATAATAAGAAACCAATTAAACCGATTTTGAGAGATGTATGAAATGAGTTCATAGTATCATTTGAGTAACTTTTTTAGTACTATAAGATTATGATTAATTCCATAATACTTTTACTATTTCTAGAACTTTAATAATCTACCTTAATAAATAGACGGCCTTTTAGATAATCCTGTAAAATAAGTTAATTCGAGTTTTTTTCCCATGCAAAAACTTTTGCCAGGTAGTAATTTGAAAATTTTCCAGTGTCATTCCTATTTTTATAAAAAAGGCAAGTATGTAAGATTTTTTTCATGCTGATGCACATAATTTATTGGAGAGGGTTCAGATAATTTTAGTTTTTCTAATGACAACAAATCTTTTTAATCATGATATTGTTATCAACTCATTGAACTAGAAATTTATATTAAATTAGCAAAATAATGAATTAATTAACATTTTTTATTAACAATTTAGTTTTTTTTATAGTCATTTAGTTAAGATGGGGAACAATAACATAATTCCAGAACAATAAGATAGTCTATATTTTCAATTAAAGAAAAATGTGAAGTTGATTAATTACAAACATTAATATGAATAGTATTTGGGCAAAATATATATGATATAGATACAACATAAACAATCACAGTAAAAAGCATGGTTCAACAATACAAAATGTGTGTTTTAAGACAATTTCCATTTGTCTTCACATTTTTAATATCTGGTATAAATACCGATATGGGGCTAGTTTAAAAAAATTTTTAGGAAGTGATATAATGGATACTACTTTAATATCCACTATCTACTCCATTGAGCCGGTGATGATATGCATTACCCAGTTTTCCCCTAAAAAAGTTATATTATTAAGGGAAGATAAAGCTCCTGATGAAAAAAATAAAGTGGAGCAGATCTTAGCAGATACAGTGGGTAAATTCATAGACATAGTACCTCATGAAACCAGCCTATATGATGTGGTTCGTGTGGCACGCGATACGGCAGATGTTATTGATGAAGAAAAAAGTCACGGACGCCGGGTTATGGTTAATATTAGTGGGGGAAGAAAACCACAAGCCCTTGGTGCTCTTTTCGGATGTTATGCTCGCCACAGAGATGTGGAAAGAATAGTCTATGTCACAGAAGAAGATAGTGAATTGATTGATTTACCAATCTTAAACTTTGGTATTTCAAGAACCAAGAAAGAAGTTCTCGAGGAATTAAAAAAAGGAGAAACTTCTGTAAAAAACCTTGCAGTTAAAATAGGCATAAGCCGGGGAATGACCTACAACCACATTCGAGAATTAAGAGAAATGGGATTCATTGCTCAGGACAAATTAGAAATTACTTCAGCTGGAGAACTAGCAGTAATTTAAATACAATTTTTTTTACTTCAGTAGGGGGACTGAAGGTATTTTTTATTTATACGAGTTTTATCAAAAAGAAAAACTTGAGAATTCTAACTATTCACGGATAAATAATCAGATATTAAATAGGGATGATTATATCAATGACAGATTTCTAATTCTAAAATAAAAATTAAATTAAAACGATATTAATATTAAAATAGCAATACATGTATATCTAGGCTAAAAAAGCATAAGAAGTTAATCTATTATTCTTCTTCATTATATGCGTTGTTTATTATCCAGAATATTTTCTCTACGGCTCTTTTCATTTTTAGAAATACCATTCCGATGTTGGCATCGGATCCTACGACGCATACCAGGGCCACTGTTGATGATCCCATAATGATAATTTGCAGTTCTTCTCCGGTGATTAATAGGCGTTTTAGTTTATCTTCTCCTACATCACTCAGGGTTTTTTCACCGAGGGTCATTAGTGATGCGGCCATGGCAGCAATCCGATGATTTTTCACGTGAGGATTGCTGGAAGTCATAATTAATCCGTCTTTTCGGATTACATATGACTCCTTAATCTCGCTCTTGTGCTGTAATGCCTCAAGCACTCTCTGGATCTGTTCTGAGATAGGTAGCATATTTGATCAATTTCTTTTAAGTTTAATTCACTTATCGTCTTGTTGAGGTTAATTTGCGAAATTTTTAACGATCTTTTTTAACATTACTCTGATCATACCGATATTAACACTGTTTTCTGTTAAGACGATTATTACGTGGTTTGAAGTGAATTCTTCGATTATTATTTTGCCAAAATCTGTTTCCACTATTAACTGTTCTAATGCACCATAACGTACTGTTTTTGTAAGTTCTTTTATGGCGCCTAATGCTGCTACTGTACTGGCACTTAAGATGGATGTTTCTTTATTTACTTTACCCACGGGAATACCATCTAAACCAGCGACCACGGAATCTTTAACACCATTTATACGATTAATTTCTATTATAACATTTTCAAAATTCATTATATTCTCCACACCCTATTTCTATTTACTTGATTTTCCCTTGGATATATTATTCAATTTTTCTTGTGATTGAATCGATTTTCCATTGGATATATCTTGGATTAAGCCGTCCATTAATTTGTTAAGGTTATAGTCGTTTAATGCTGAGGTATTCCATATTTCAATGTTTTTGCTGATTTCCATTTCTTTGCGTATTTGATCTACTCCAATGTTGGAAATGTCGTTTTTATTGGCAGCTATGGAAAAGGGGACGTTATGATTTTGAATGAAGTTTATTAGTTCTATATCAACTGGTGTTACTCCTACGGTGGAGTCAATGACTAGGATCGCTCCGTCCATTCCAAAGGCTAGTGTGTCCCACATAAAAGAGAATCGCCTGTGCCCTGGACTGGCAAATAAATGTATTAAAAACCCTTTTCGTTCGATTTGGACAAAATCGAAACTGGTGGTTATGTTTTCATAATCTCCTTTTAGGAAGAGTTCTTGACCGCTTAATCTCTCTACGATGCTGGTTTTTCCCGCATTTAATGCTCCGAAAACCACGATTTTGAGAGTTTTTTCTGACATTTATTATTAGTCTCCTTTAAAAAATTAAATTAAACCCTTAGAATGATTTAAGGGTTATTTGACTGTTTCCGTCTGCAGAATCAATTTCTTCTATGATGAATGTTTCCCCAGTCACGGCCTCCATCATAGCAGCATAAACTAATGCCACAGGACAACCAATATGACGAGGAACTTCTTTAGCCTCTAAATAATCAGTGAAATGATGGAATTTACAGTTATTTACTTTGAGGTTCAAGGTGTCACCATTTAAATCACAATCAATACTATCTGCCAGTTGAAAATTGTTTATGAGGTGGTTGGTTAAAAAGGATATGGCATCTTCTGTTGTATCCGTTTTTGGTTCTATTCCCAGTGCTGTGGATCCTACTATTGATAGTCTCCATAGGTCTTCTCCGTAAGCTCGGGTTACTCCTCCGGATCCTTCTCCGGATACTTTCCATAGGCCGTTGGTTAGTCCCATAAGAGTGGCCATGGTCAATATTCTCATAGTGTCTGTTTCTTCACTCAACCATTTTGCTACAACTGCATCAGCGGTATTTTTCATATTAGATTCCTCTCTTATTGGTTCATGACGTCTTTGACTTTTTCTGCGGTTCTTTCTAGTTCTAGTAGGGCTAGTCCTAGGTTTACTTCTGCGGGTGATAGTGCGGCTAGTACGGCTTTGGATCCGGCGTTGGTGAGTATGGCTTTTCCCACGCTTCCATCAATTATTACTTGGCTGAGGTCTCCTCTTTCCAGTTCGTCGCAGGTACGTTGTGATGTACCAATCATGGCTGCAGCCATGGCGGCTACTCTTTTTTCATCTGCATTGTTAGATAGTACAGATGAAATCATCAGACCGTCAGGTCTTAAAACAGCCACACCATTCACATCTCCAGGCGCACGTTCTAAAAGCTCAGTTAATAAACTACCAATATCTTCTCTTAAACCCATTATTAATCCTCCTCTTAATATTTCAAGATATTTTTTTAGGGGCCTTGTTCCAGGAAGAAGTGTATGTATTAAAATATAATCTACGTTTAAATTAAATACTAATCCTTTCCTGAACTTTAATTACTAATTTAACAGATATATGTTCGATTAATAATAATATGAAGATCTTACTATCTTAAAAACGTTAGTTAAATACTACGATAGGTATATGCACACTTGCGATAATTTTATAAAGAGTTAAATAGCTAGGTAGCTAATTTATATGATAACTTACTATTACTATATTGAAGGGCTTGTTATGGATAGAAGAAAAGAAATTAAGTCATTTAAAAAGACTTCCGTTATTGTTGATTCTGAACTTGATCTCGAATTTAAAAGAATAGCATCAAGAAAGTATCAATTTCAAAAAGGATGGTACAGTAATGCCCTAGCTGAAGCCATGGAACTCTGGATTAAGGCTAATGAGATGATATTTTTAAAAAATGGGGTTACACCCATGACCCGGTTTATAGGTTCCAAAATGTGGGGTTATTTTAATAATGATCCCGGCATGAATAATGATTCAAAAGTTGAAGCAATGGATACTATATTTGATTTTTTTAATGATAATCATTCTATTAAAGATGTTGATTATAAATATTCAGATGGTAAATTCACCTGCAATGTAGCCATGAATAAAGATTCTATTGAAAGTGATTTTGAACGATTAGTAGATACCCAAATAATTCCTATTTCCATGGTTGCCCGGGCAGGCCTGGAAGATATTACAGGCAGTGAATATCAAATCAACAAAATCAAAGTTGATGATAAAAAAGGTAAAATAGAACTTTCTAAGTCCTCTGAATAAAAAGAATGATTATTTAATTTTTATAATGTACGTTATGATTTTAGCAGGCATTTCATTGGACCATGGCCTTGATTGAACCAAAGTAATTTTAGTTTTGCCTTTTTTCAATGCCTTAAAAATGTAAACTTTGGTACCGCACTGAATATAACCCGCTTTTTCTTTTGGAAAAACTATTTTTTCGCTACATAATTTTATAAATTTATTATTATACTGGCTATCCCAGACATACCCGCTGCTTCCAGAGGTATCCATCAATTTGATATTAAATTTTTCATTCACATGCACAGTCAACTGTTTTTGTTCATATGATATATCTGAAACAGCTGCCGCTGCAGATATTGCATTAAATGACATTGCAGCAATTAAAAGTACTGAAATTAATTTTAAATTTTTCATTTTAACCCTCTTAAAGCCCTCAGTAAACACTAATACTTTAAATGTGATGTGATCTTTTTCATAATGTCTTCAGGGCTTTTTTTCCAATTTCCATTATTTAATTAATTACTCTTCATTTAAATCGCTATTTTGTATGATTATCCATCACTATCATTAATTTCTGTATTCTACTGGATATTATAGATTGATTGAAGTCACCATACAAAACATCTTGGTTATTTCCATGGTTTTTAATTTTCCCATTACTTTTAGCACTGGTTTATAATAAGTAATCCAAGTGATTTCTTACTTTTAACATTAAGATATTTAAAGTTTTCTACTAATACTGAATGAATATTCAGAAGTAACTTAAATTAAGAGTTACTTAACTTGAGAAAAAATCATTCAATAAGGGATGGAATCAATTAATATAGAAACAGTAGTTGTGATTAATTCTTTTGCCGCCAGATTATTCAACCATTTATCTGGAATTCCACTTTTCCCATAATGTGCTCCGGCTAACTGACCATAAATAGCCCCAGTGGTATCTGCATCCTCCCCCAGGTTAACTGCTAAAAGACAACCGTCTTTAAAATTATCAGAGTTATAAAAAGCCCAAAGAGCGGCTTCTAAAGAGTTAATCACGTATCCGGAACCTCTAATTTCTGGAGGATTTTTCTCTTTAAAAGAACCGTCTGCCACTTCTTTAAGTTCAACCCGCATGGGATGTTCTTCCCAGTAACTGGGTATGGGGCAATATGATGGCGACAATAACTCTTCTTTATCAACTCCCATTAATGCCCCTAATATTAACCCTGTGAAATATTGGCATGTTTCCAGGACCAAAGGGTGTTGATGGGTTGTTCTTGAACTCAAATCAGCATATCTTAAGGCATCTTCGGCACTAGAAAAATAAAATAAGGGTATGGGTGCCATACGCATCAAAGACCCATTACCTGCAGACATCTCATGGAACGGGCCAGAATATGGATTTTGAGTAGTTTTGTAAGTTTCCAGGGCCTCACGGGTCGTGTTGCCGATATCAAAACAGTAACCCTTAATAGAGAGACATCCCTTATCATACCACCGACAGTAGCGATACATTTGGTCTTGTGGGTTGAAACCCTGACATTTACTGAGGCTTTCGGCAAGAGCCAGTGCCATAGATGTATCGTCAGTCCATTCCCCTTTATTTAAATTGTGAGGTCCTCCGCTTTGAAAATTTTCCACTCTCTTAAATGTACCCGGATCTTTAAACTCCACCGGTGCGCCCAAAGCATCGCCTACAGCCAGACCCAACATGGCGCCATAATAACCATCTTCAATTTCAAAACAAATCTCTTTTAAACGTTTAAATATTGGTAAAAAGTTCCCTCTTTCTATAAAATTAGATATTCCTCCACTGCAGAACCTATCGGCCTGGATATGTCCGGTTAAGATTTGTATAATATCCGACAAAACAAAATCATTTAAGGTTTCTGAACTTAATTTTATTCCTGATGGAGAAAAATCTGACCAATCAGAGGGTTGAATAAAATTTTCTTCATATAGGCTATTTATAAATTGAGCTACGGTCTCGGGATAATAATGGGGAACTTTAACTGGGTTTTCACTAGAAAAATCATCATCTGATTCAAAATAAGAATGATTTTCTAGAACCACTTTAATATTAGTGAGGGATGGTATGACCATAGGAATCAACATCTATTCTTCCAGAAAACTTAAAATATCCTTTTTAAGTGCAAGTGCATCTTCATTTTCTTCGTCCAATTCTAATGATTTATTCACCATTTCCAAAGCTTCATCAAATCGTCGGGATATAGTTAAACTGACAGATAGTGAGGTATATGCCCATTCAAATTCAGGGTTAATAGATATTGCCTTTTTAAATGCTTCAATAGCTTCAGTGTGATTGGTCATGTTCTGGTGGGTTATACCTATCTCGTACCAGGCTCCAGTATGCTCGCTATTTATTTCCACGATTTGATAAAAGTTTTCTAAGGATTCCTCCAGCAAATCCATTCGACGATAAGCTTCGCCTTTGAGATAAAGAGCATCTAGATTTTCAGGATTAAATTCAAGCAGCAAGTCCAATTCCAAAATGGATTCCTGGAAATCTCCTTTTTGACCCAGGGTGATGGCTTTTTTAATTATAATCTCTTCATTTGCACTGTCGAGTTCAAGAATGCGGTCAAATGCTTCAATAGCCCTATCAAATTCTTTCATATCATCCAGAACCACGCCCTTAAAGAAGAATGCAGATAAATTATCATTATCCAGTTCAGTGGCCATCTCAAAATGCTGAAGTGCCTCTTCATCGTCACCTTCCATTAACAATAACTTACCCTTCTCAAAGTAGGCATCAGAATTATTGGGATTAATTTCCAGAGCTTTATCAAATGATTTTAAAGCTTTTTGATTATATTTAAGTTCCACATAGATCATACCCTTATAGATCCAGGCTAGATCAACTTGAGCATCCTTGTTTAATAAAGATTCAATAGTATGCAGTGCTTCCTGGAATTTGCACATATGCAGCAGTGCCTTAGCATATGATAACTGAGCTATAATCATATTATCATCAATGGATAGTACTTTCTTATAACAATCTGCTGCGTCATGATAATTTTCAGCAGACATTAAAATATTACCTTTATTCAACCAGGCATTCACGTCCAGGGGATTCAAACTCAGGGCACGATTTAAAGATTTCAATCCCTCAACTTCTTCTCCCAGTGCTAGGAGAGTAGCACCCATATTACTCCATGCATCAGAATAATTAGGATTAAGTTTCACAGCTTTATCATAACACTTAATTTCCTCTTCATGTTCGTCCAGTTCGTACAATGAAAGTGCTTTAGCATTCCATGCCTCAGCATAATATTCAAAAACTTCTAAAGCTTTATCATAAGCTTTTATTGATTCTGGATACTTTTCTAGATCATATAATACTACGCCTTTCCGGTACCATGCTTCAGGATTGAGGTCATTCAGATTCAGTGATTTTTCAAAACATTTCAAAGATTGTTCATAATCTCCAAGTTTGTGCAGCAATTTCCCTTTTAAAAAGTAAGGCCTGTAATTTTTCCATTCAAATTTTATTGCATTATCAAAACATTCCAGTGATTGTTCATAGTCTCCGGCAATGGATAGAGCAATTCCTTTAGAAATCAGGGTATCAACTGATTTTTCATCCAGCTTTAATGCATTATCATATAAATCCATGGCCTCTTCTTTTTTACCCATACAAAAGAAAGCATTACCTTTTTGGGTTATAATATAAGGGTCTTCGGGTTCTTTTTTTAGGAGATATTCCATACACTCCAGGGCGGACTCGTATTTGTCTAATTCCATCAGACAGTTTATTTTTTCTTTAATAATCTCAGGATCTTTATCTGATTTTAGAATTCGGTCCAATTTTTCTAGAGCCTCATCATACCGTCCAACAGCTGCCAGTATATAAGCCATGTTTTTTAAAACATCTTTATCATAATTTTTTTGTTCCAATAATAATTCCCAATAAGCTATTGATTCATCATAGTTCCCATTTAAAAACAATGCATGGGCCATGCTTTCCAGTGCAGGTTCATATTGTTCATCAAGGATTAATGCTTCATCAAGACATTCAATGGCTTCGGATGGACGGTTAAGATCTATTAAGGCCCTACCTTTCTGAGCCCATATCTCTGGATTTTCCCTATCTTCTTTTAGAAGGTCATCACAAACATTTAAAATTAGTTTAAGCTCATGGTCGGTTTTCTTATCTTGATCAGGCATATCTTTCGCTTCCTTAATGGGAATTTCTTTAATATTCTTTCAGGTCTTCACAGCAGAAACTGAAAAAGCAATCTCTGCAGTGAGAACTAGGTGCTGGATGGAATATTTCATTATTTATTCCACTGCAAACTGCATCTATTTGAGATCTAATTTCATTATAATCATTATTTTTCGTAAAGTAAGTTTTTTCATTGGTGAAAAAGTGATATGCACATAATTTATCGAAACCATATTTCTCTTTTAGACAGTAATCATAAATCTTAAGCTGCATCTCCACTTGGAGTTTTTCCAGGGCAGATTCTCCCCTGGCCTTAAAGTCGAATAATTCCAGTTGATTATTGGAATTTTTAATAACCAGATCTGTACGGCCACTTATTAAAGTATTTTCTGTAAATAAGGAAAATGATTCTTCAGTGGAAATTACTTCCTGTATATGGTCCTTCATATGATCATAGTAATGCCAAATCTGGGTGATGAGATTGTTTTTATTATCTTCATCGTCTTCCTCATTGTTATGGAGTTTTATCCAGTTCTTATTTACAATATATTCAATTTTATTAATATTAATTTCTTCTCCTTCACGCAGGGATTCATGCATCATATTCAGAGAGTTATGGATAATGATTCCATACTTTTGATCAAAAGTTGGTTGATATTCAAATAAGTAATGATAAATCAATTTATATCTGAAAGGACATGAATTATACGTTTTTATTGATGAGAAAGAAACATGGAGTGGGTTTTTAGCAACATCCCTTTCTTCACATTTTTCTATAATAGTATCCACATCAGAAAATTCTTCAATACCCAGATCATCCTCAATAAACTGAGATTTTTTCCCACCAGGAGATATTATTAAATTATCCTGGGCACGGGTCATGGCCACATAGAATAACCTACGCTCCTCATTTATCTGACCATCTGGAACGAATTTTAAAAGTTCATCTGGTATAGGGAATGGGTCTCTATTTCTATGTTTTAAGGGGAACTGATCTTGAGATACGCCACAAATAAATACCACAGGAAACTCCAAACCCTTGGCCTGATGAACTGTCATTATTTTAACAGAGCGGGGGTCTTCAAGCATCTCCTCATCATATTGCATGGTTTTAGGCAAACTAAAGAGGAATCTTAGAAAATCTTCCAGAGTTGGGTCTTTTGAAAAATCCTGATATCTTTTTATGATTCCAGATAATTTAGAGAGATTAAAAAGTATATCTTCATTCTTCTCAGACTCATTTCGTGTTAGTCTTTTAAGATACTTCGAAATATCTAAAATAGTGTAGAATACATTTAAAACATCCATCTCTTTAGTTTGCAATGCTTTTTTAAACTTATTAATCTCAGATAATATCTGGATATCATTTTTATTAGTGATAGAATATTTTTCAAAATCCTCTTTTTTAGTAATTGATGTGATATCTACTGATAATTCAATTTCTTTTAATTTCATCACTGTTTCAGGGGATATATCCATTAATTCATTCATTAAGAGATTCGTATCCCACCAACGGCCCCAGCGGGTTTTGAATTTCTTACCATAATCCTTATCATCCACATAATGCAGCATGTAGAGTGTAGCCTGTATTTCATCTCTTTTTAGAAATGATTGATCACCACGGATAGTGTATTTAATATTGGCTTTTTTAAGTTCACTTACTAGGGCCCCTGCTTGATTTTTAACACTCCTAAACAATAGGGTGATGTAACCATAATGTGGTATGATATCGTGCTCTTTCATATCATGAATTAACTTAACGATTTGATGGGCTTCCTCACCACGGGCACTATTATTTAAGAGTACCATTTCATTCCCTTTACTACGCCATGGTTCTATCTCTTTTTTAATCATCCGATGCTTACTCATGAACTTCTCTGAGGCCCTAATGATATTAGTAGTGGATCTGAAATTCTTATTTAAGACTACTTTTGTTGTTTCAGGATATTTCTCAGGGAATTTTATGAAATTCCGCATATTAGCTCCTCTGAAAGAATAAATACTCTGATCCTCATCACCCACTACACAAATATTATTTTGAGGATAAGCTATTAATTGAAAAATCCTATCTTGAATAGGACTGGTATCCTGATATTCATCAATTAAAAGAAAAAGGTATTTATCTCGCAATTGATCCAGTATATGTGGATTATTTTCTAGGATATCTCGAACAGCCACCTGTAAACCACAAAAATCAATTAATTGGTATTCATTTAATAATTCAAGATATCTTTTATATGCTTGGCAGCTTTTGAGATTGGTCTTATTATTAGGGTATTTTTCTTTGATTTTTTTAATCAAATCATTAGGGTCAATCTCATTTTCCCCACACTTATTGTAAAAGCCCATGAGGTCGCCTAAACGGCTTTCATTAAAATTAAATTCTTCTAAGTTATTTCTAAGAAATAATAATTGTGAATCTTCGTCTAAAACATCAAAACCACTGCCTAGATTATGATATTCTGGATACTTTCTAAGAATATATTTACAAAATGAGTGAATAGTTGATATATGAATATATTCAGCCTTCTCACCAATTTCTCTACTTAACCTGGACTTTAATTCATCAGCAGCTTTATTGGTAAATGTGGTTAAAAGAATAGAGGATGGATCCACATTTTTTTCTTGTATGAGGTGAAGAACTCTCTGGATTAGTACCCATGTTTTGCCTGCCCCTGGACCGGCCACAATCATGAGAGGGCCCTCATAGTGATAAATGGCCTCTTTTTGTGATTTGGTCAAAGTTTTTTTATTTGACATGGGTCTTCTAACCTTTATGGTCAATATAAAGAGTATTATTGAACTAAGACAATATAATTTTATCTATTATATGGACAGTTGATTGATTTTTCTTATATGAGGTGCGATAAAGTTCAATCGGTTTATAAAATATAATATTTGATAGTTTAAAATCGAAACTTAGTAGAGCACTTTGTATTACTATTTAATAGTAAATAACATATAATATTAATAATATAAATTATTTATAGATTTTTTAAGGGGGCTTTTAATTTGGTTAACGGTTCTACAACACAATGGGCTGGATTCAATGCTTTTCTATTAATATTTTTGTTTTTTGCAACAGGAATTTTGTATTATAAAGGATTAATCACTGTATTTGAAACTGAAATAATCTTAGGAATTATTCTTATTTTTGCACTAATAACAATTTATTGTAAAATAGGGGATAAACTCACTCCCAATGGATGGGCTTCAATCAGTGCAATTCTTCTAATAATATTCATGGTCATATCAGGATTTTTTGCCCCAAAAGGAGTAAATTATTTTCTGGTGTTCATTATTATGCTAGTGTTTTTCGCTGTTTTGGGAAGTTTAGTAAGTGGAAGAATAGCAGGTATATTAATAGATGAACGTAACCAGATGAGTCTTTCAAGATTTCAAATAGTAGTCTGGACAGGAATAATTTTATCTGCCTATCTTGCAATGGCCTTGGTAAGGATTGCAGCAAATGTACCTAATCCTCTGGAGATTGGGATGGAATGGCAGATCTGGGCACTTCTTGGTATAAGTACCGTATCACTGGTGGGAAGTCCACTGCTTTTAAGTGAAAAGAAGAAGAAAAAATCTGATCCAACAGAAAAAATTAATTTGAAAACTGAGGTAGCTAAGGGAGATATAAAGATTGTTGGTTTGATACCAGTTAATACAAGTCCCGATGCTGCAGAATTTGCTGATATTTTCAGAGGTGATGAAACTGCTACACTAAAGAACATTAACATGGCCAAAGTCCAGATGTTCTTTTTCACGATAATTATAGCATTATCTTATGGTTTGATGATTTATCTTATGATAGCAACAAATACGGACCCTGCTACAATGGATAGTTTCCCTGCATTGGATGATAGTTTAGTGGCTCTTTTAGCCATAAGTCATGCAGGATACCTCACTAACAAATCTATTGACCAAACTGCCAAAGAATAAAACTTAATTTTTTTCTTTTTTTAAATCTTCTTTTTAAATAAAATTAATCCATCTATTTAATCAAATGAAATAATAATATGTTATAGTTTTATCGAATTTATTCTATTATTAAATCAGGTGGTTAAATGGCACAAATAGATTTCTACGGTGGAGTAGATGAAATAGGTGGAAATAAAATACAAGTATCATCTAATGATTCTTCAATATTCTTTGATTTTGGAAAAAGTTTCAAACAAGAAAACCTATATTTTTCAGAATTCTTAAAGCCCCGAAAACTAAATGGGATACTAGATTTGGTGGAATTTGATTTATTACCTCAAGTAAAGGGCTTATACCGGGAAGATTATTTAAAACATTCTGGTTTAAACCATCACGAAAATCCTGCAGCTCAGGGGATATTGATATCACACGCCCACCTGGACCATATGGGGTACCTGCACCATATACGAGAAGACATTCCATTTTATATGAGTAAAGAAAGTTATCTGATAATTAAGGCACTGGAGATGACTGGCGCGGCTGGATTTAATAATTACACTACTTATTCGCCTGATTTTTTACTTTTAGAGAAAAAAAGAATGAGTAAAAACTCTACAACCCATAAAAGGGCCAGTGCACGTGATGTTAAAAAAGCCAGAGAGATTGAACTCATAAAACCATATAAATCATTTGAAATAGGGGACTTTAAAATCACATCAGCCCCAGTAGACCATTCTCTTCCAGGCTCCTGTGCATTTTTAACGGAAAGCAGTGAAGAATCTATGGTATATACGGGGGATTTCCGTTTTCATGGGAAAAGAGAAGATGAAACGAAAAAATTTATTAAAGAAGCTCGGAAGTTTTCACCAACTGTTTTGATTAGTGAGGGTACACGGATTGACCGGGACAAAAATGTTTTAGAATCTGATATTCAAAAGAAAGCTGCAAATTTGGCACTCTCTCATGGGGACCTTATCATAGTTAATTATCCAATTCGGGATCTCGATAGATTTAATACATTTTATGAAGTAGCAAAAGACTCAGATCGGACATTGGTTGTAAATACTAAACAAGCATTTCTATTAAATGAGTTCTATGGGATGGGGTATCCTCAACTTGATGATGTGGCAGTGTATGTACCTCGAAGAAGCTGGGGATTATATGGTGGAGAATCATATGCCTGTTTTGAAGATGATTGGATTAGAAGTGATAAATTAGATGGGGAATATGTTCTATCTGATTATAAAGGATGGGAAAAAGACTATATCTCATGGGATAACTGTGTAAACTATAAAGATTTGCAGGAAAACCCAGGCGACTACCTATTCCAGTGCGATTTCTTTGAATTTAAAGAATTAATTGATATAAAACCAGAAAATGCGATTTATATTAAATCCAAAACAGAACCTTTCAATGAAGAAATGGAGATTGACGCTGCACGGGAGAGAAACTGGTTAGAACACTTTGGAATAACTATCCATGACGGATACCATGCATCAGGACATGCCAATGGGGTGGAGATTCTGGACATGATACAGGAAATCCAGCCAGATAAAATATATCCTGTACACACCATGGGAAAAGAAGAATTTAAGATTTTAGAAGATGAAGGTGTAAAAGTAGTTTATCCAAATTTGGGGAAATAATTAATTATTTTACTCACTGGAAAAGTAAAAATAAGAGGCCTATTGTCCGACAGCATCTTAAAATTCATAAAAAATGGAAGTTTATGACAAAAACAACCACTACTATTTACAAGGCTTCTAAAACCAAATTGAATATATCATAGAAACTGAAAATTGCAAATAGGTACTCTATGAACAAACCAAATTAAACACCAGAGATTATTACTGGAAAGTCATGAGGCCTCATATGACTCATCCTGATGATTATCCTCCAGAATAATTTCGTTTAAGAAGATATAAATGCTAATTTGATGAAATCTTGAATTATCTGATAAAATGTATTGATTTAAAAATAAATAAAAAGTAGATAACCCATTTAGTTATCTTCTTTTAATGTTTCCTTTTTTATTGCCTTTGGCATTGTTGGTGCCCCATTTGGATTTTTTACCTATAGAATAAATACCAAACCATCTATTCTTTTTAACTGTATTTTTTCCAATCTGGGCCTTAGATCCAGAGGAATAGACACCGTTTTTCCTATTGGAAGAAGCTGTATTAGCAGCAAGAAGAGCAGAAGCCCCTTTGGAATATATGCCGCTTCCCCAGTTTGAATTAAATTTATTCTGATAAATCTGGGTTAAGGATCCAATAGAATATACTCCATGTCCCTTGTTGGAATAAGCAATATTTTTAAGTATCCTGGCGTTTTTACTGGCAGAATATATACCATGGATTTTGTTGGAATATACTGTGTTATTGTAAAAGATGGCACCGTACCCTTTAGAGTACAACCCATACTTATTACTGTATACTCTGTTGGACTGCATCACGGGCTGTGATCCATGGGCAACTATTCCATAAAAGGCATTGGAAAAGGATCTACTGCTAACTATCTGGGCCTTAGATCCAGTTAAATAAATTCCATTTAATTTATTTTTTGATACTTGAGAAAGGTATACAGTTGTATTATAACCTGAGGTCTGGATCCCATTTTTATAATTACTTGAAGCAGTCACATTCCTTATAAAGGCACTGTGTCCCGTGGATAAAAGACCTTGCTGCAGGTTCGAAGATAGTACGGAATTGTAAATTTTTAAGTACTTACCTGTGGACTGCACCCCATTTTTCTTATTGGATTTACTGGTGATATTAGCTAGAGTAGCATTATATCCCGTAGTGTATACTCCGTTTTGTGAGTTGGAAGTTGCTATTACTGTGTATATTTGGGCGTTGGCTCCGGTACTGTATACTCCGTTTTGTGAGTTGGAAGTTGCTGTTACTGAGTTTATTTGGGCGTTGGCTCCGGTGGAATAAATACCATGGTTTTTATTTTTATCAATACCCACAGCAGAGTTCAAATAGAAGTTACTTCCTGTGGATAAGATACCGTTTTGGCTATTGTTCTGGGCACTGACGTACCATAAATACGCTGATGCTCCTTTGGTGTAAATACCATTCAGTTTATTGGAATTTGCCTCCATTAAATAGTATAACTGCAGGTTATTCCCTGTGGATAAGATACCGTTTTGACTATTTCCTGTGGCATTGTAGATATAGAAAAAATAAGCATTGTTGCCTGCAACGTAAAACCCATTGTTTCCATTGGATTTTGCCTCAGAAAATGTTATGGAAGTATTGCTCCCGGAAGAGTACAACCCATTTAAACTATTATAACTCATTGTACAGGACGATAAGCTGTTGTTATTACCGAATATGCTTATACCGTTCTTATAATTATAATAAGATGTGACACCACTAATAACATTTTTAAAGCCTGTGGAGTTAACTCCAGAGAGAGTGTTGTAATAGGTGTAAGAACTGCTTACAGTGGTGTTACTACCAGAAACGTAAATCCCATTCAATGAATTGTAATGGGCATAACCCTGATTTATGGTGGCATTATTACCTTTGGAGTGAATACCATTTTCTTTATTATAATTAGCATCATTTAAGGTGATATTGGCTTTATAACCTTCACTGTAGATACCTGATTTCTGGTTGTATTTAGCTGAGTTGTTGTAAATTGTAGCATTTTCTCCGGTGGTACTGATACCATGACCATCGTTCCAGGTCACATTATTTTTTTCAATAAGGGCATCATTGCCTGTGGAGTCCACACCATTTTTGGTATTGAAATAAACCAGGTTATTGTTAATATTGGCCTTATCTCCAGTGGAGTTTACACCATGGACGCCATTGGAGTAAATATTGTTACTGTCAATTGATGCGTTTTCACCAGTGGATGTGACCCCGTTTTTTGTATTGTAATATATATTATTGTTTTTAATAGTGGCGTTATCTCCAGTACTGCTAACTCCATTATTCTCATTAGATGAGATGTTGTTGTTTTCAATACTAGCTTGATATCCAGAGGAGGTCACACCGTCCTGGCCACTGGATATAATCTTGTTATTGCTAATATTAATTTTATCTCCCGTGGAGTCTATTCCCGATAAGTTACTGGCGTTAATGATGTTGTTCCCAATGCTGGCATTTTCTCCAGTGGATAGTACTCCGTTAGCTCCACTTGAGAATATATTATTGAGTATTATAGTTGCTTCATCTCCAATACTGTTTATTCCCTGATTGTTACTGGATGAGATGTTATTGTTTTCAATATGGACTAATAAACCGCTGCTAATAATTCCATCCTCACCACTATCTGATATGAGATTGCCAATGATATTGGTGTTATCTCCAGTTGAGTTTATACCAGACATAGCACTGGAATTTATGGTATTATTTATTATGGTGGCATTGGCCCCTGTTATGAGGATCCCGTCTCTGGAAGACCCATTAATGCTGTTATTGTTTACAGTAACATTATCTGCAGATATATTTAATGATCCATTTATATTGAATCCACTTATATTGGTACTTGTTGCGGTGTTTAAGACATTAATAATATCTTCGGCGCCGTTATTGGTGAGGTTAACACTTCCTTGGGATAGTATGGTCACTGATTTATCTAAAATCAATTTAACATCTTCATATAATCCTTCAAGGAAAGTGAAAGTGTCTCCCTCCTGGAAGGTGTAAATAATACCATTTAATGTAAATTCGGTGTTAATTCCATTATCAGTAAATACGTTCCCGTAAGTGGTGTTGTCCAGGTAATAATTATTGCGAACTGTGTTGTTTTCCACAGTTGTATCTTCCCCAGAAGAGCTAATACTCTTATTGTAATTAGCAAACAAGAAATTGTTCACTATACTGGCATTGTCACCTGTTGAATTTATACAATAATTAGCGCTGTTGGAGATGTTATTTCCTTCAATAGAAACATTATCTCCAGTACTGGTCACTCCGTCATGTTCATTGGATAATATATTATTGGAAGTGACGTTCGCGTTTTCTCCAGTGATGCTTATACCGGATAACAAGTTACTGCTAATAATGTTATTTGCAATAACGGTGTTGTTTCCACCGGTTTTTATACCAGATAATTCACTGCCTTTGATTATATTATTTAATATTTGAGTATTGTCTCCTGATGTGAAGATTCCATCTCTGCTGGATCCATTAATGGTATTGTTTTCGACTGTGATATTATCTGCTGAGATCTTTAAAGAACCGTTTATATTGAATCCGGTGATGTTGGTTCCTGTGGCGGTGTTTAAAACTTGGATGACATCTTCCAAACCGTCATTAGTTAAATATACACTACCTTCAGTGATGATATTCACTGTTTTATCCAGTATGAGAACCACATTCTCATATAATCCTTCGAGGAAAGTGAAAGTGTCTCCCTCCTGGAATATATAACTTATATTATTCAGTTCAAAAGTGTCTGCTATTCCATTTTCCGTGAATACATTTTGATACGTCGTATTTGTTACATTATAATTAGCTGCAGATGCAGTACTGGCCATTGATAAAAGGACCATACTCATCGCTATTGAAAATAATATTCTTTTTGAAAACTTTATTATATTGCCCCCGATTTGTTGACATACATAGGTTGTACCTAATGCTGAAGGTACTAATTTGTTTATAATGTTATCTTAATTATTCAGACATTATATTTAAATTTTATTACTTCCGTCGAAGTAATACTCCCTTAGAATGAATTTTTTAAAAAAATAAGGAAGCTTCTATGGTAGTATTACTATTTTAAAAAAATAATGAGTAAAATTAATAAAAACTGTTAAATGGATCTGCTATTAGTAAATTGCTTAATAATTATGGAATTAAATAATTTGATAAAAATAACTACAAAATTAACATATCTAACTTGGGATAACTTACAAAACCTTCCATTGATATTTTTATTTATTTTAGTCAGGTGAATTTCATTTAAAAGATTATAGTCAATATTTGAAAATATCCTGTTAATGGTGTTTCAGGTCTTATAATTTACGACTCTAGGTGATATGGGCATGTTCATGTCTTTTTTTTAGCCGAGGGTTTTATCTACACCAGCAAGATCTACTGCAAGAATAAAATTAATAATTTTGAGGGTAATCATGTATTAATTTAGTTTTATGGGGATAAAAAAAAGTTAAGTGGTGTTACTAAAATAAAAAAAGAAGTTTAAACTTCAATAGTTTCTTTGTAAATAGCGTCAGATTCATCTCCACCAGAGAAAACACTGTCAAAGATTAATACATCCACTTTTGCTGGTTTTTCACTTCCAGAAATGTAACCATTGCCAGTGACTTTCAGTTTTTGCCCAGCTTTAACATCATTAATATTCCAGGCCAAGGGGCTTTTATCTATCACTGCACCTTCGCTGTCATAGAATATTAAAACCATTTCCAGGTAACTGTAGTCTTTATCTGGGGTGACAGTTGCTTTAACAGCATAGGTACCATAACCTTGAGAGACCACTTTTAAATCAGTAACATTTAATGATGAAGATTCTTCGGCGGCACTGCTATTTTGGCTGTTACTATTATCAGTACAACCGCTAATAGCCACCACACTTGCAATTAAAAACACTGCTAAAATTATAACCAGTTTATTTTTTATCATTTTATTTACCTCTATTTTCTTATAAGTGCCAGTATTCCAGATAGACCTAAAAGGAAAGATCCTAAAACTCCAAATAATGATATGCTGATGAGCAGCCACACGGCACTTACTATTAATATTATTCCGCCGATTTTAGCGTTTCTTGTTACGTATATGGTAGCTAGTGTCCCGACAATTGATGCTAAAATAGCACTCATGCCCAGCATCATGATTTCACTTGATCCAATAGCCCCAAATAAAACCGCGAATATTCCACCTAAAAGTCCGAAAATTCCTCCAACTATACCTAAAACAAGTTCAATTGTTCTGGAAGTTTCATTAATCTCATTGGTCAATTATATTCCTCCATAGTTATACTATAAAGTAGTATATATTTAATATATAATAGTTAGTTTTGAAGTGATAATAGTAAAATATAAATGTTGATTATGTATTAAAAAATAAAATGTATATAAAAATTATGTACAATTTAATTAAAAAGTATAATTATGAATAGTTTGTTAACTTAGTTTGAGATAAGTAAATATTAAAAAATAGTTTAATCATTTTAATTCCAATTCAATAGGGCTATGATCAGACCCAATAATATCCGACATTATTTTAGTATTTTTATATTAGTTTTAAGGTCATTTGATGCAGAAATAATCTAACCTCATCCCAATATTATTTCCCTGGAGTTACGACCATAACTCCATCAAGTGTAATTATGGGGTGTTGAATAGTCTAAAAGAATCAATAAATCCATTATTTATTAAATAGTCAATTTTTTCTCTTTCTTCTTTAAGAATCCTACATATCTTTTTGCTGTTGAGGATTTATGAATATCTGATGGTTGATGGGCAATATTAAAATCACCACATATGATTACTTTGGATTTATTTTCTATAGATTTTAAGAATTTATTGTAAAAGAGTTTGTATTCTAATTTTTCTGCTGATCCTGCACCATCTGGAAAATAAATATTGTACAATGTGAATTCATCAAATTCTGCTTTAATACACGCCCTTCTTCAAGGTTTTCAAAACCCCTCTCTATATTAATGGGTTCTTCTTTGGTGAATATTCCAACACCAGTGTATGAGTTAGATTTATTGTGGTTAAGGTAGAAGTGGTAATCATCCAGTTCTAATAATTGTGATGGTATTTGTTCTGGGTTGGCTTTGACTTCTTGAAGACATATGATATCTGGAGATTGGTCAAAGACTTGTTGTATGTGGTTGTTGTTATATCTGGCTCTAATTCCATTGACGTTCCAAGATAGAAGTTTCATTTTTTTATTTCCTTCTGTAGTTTAATATGGGATAACATAAAATTAAATAAATAATACCTCGTTTAATTAAAAAGAAGCGATTAATCAAGATCAAATGATTTTAATCAAATAAATAACATTAAACCTTTTTATGATTGAAATAATTTGTGATGTAATAAAAGAATTTTGTTACTAATATTTTTAATGCTTAATCTTTAATTTTATATAGGCTTCTTTTGCATTTTTTTAACAATTATCCTAATCATCATTTAATAAATTAGTTAAAAGTTTAAAGCTCTTTGATTCCCATTCACTAAGGTGAAAGCAGAATAAGCCCTAATATTATAATCATAATGTCTTAAAAGTTTTATTAAATGGTTTAATGATTTTAAATCTCATATTAATCCTAGTGAAAATGCAATATATTTAATAACAAATTATTCATTATTATTCAATATAAAAATCAAAGATCGACTGTTTTGGGATTGCATAACAGCCATAAGCAATTGCTGCAGATTTTTTAACATGTTCATTTAATAGATGATCCCCTTAATTTTTCTATTTCTGCCTTGAAAATTGATGATCTATTTATTCATTTATTTTATAAATATAAAATTGATAAAAACTTCATAATATTCTCTTAAAATAATGATTAAACATATTTTCCTGAACATTATAATTC